>JAGCFP010000078.1 GCA_017650045.1 Bacteroidaceae bacterium
CAAGGAGACCATGCGTGGAAAGAGCGAACTGGTGCAAACAGGCGATGCTGCCAAGCAAACCAGTAGCGGACTGGATCGCGACTACATCACGCAATGGAGCTATGGCATTGGCGAAACGCTCACGCTGCTGGTGCCCAACATGAAAGGTGGTGCCTCTGTACCTCTTAGCCAAAGCAGCACTGCTATGGCTAAGGCTAATCCTCAGTATAGCAGCCTGTATAGCAGCCTCACACAGTATTTTGGCGACCAACCCATGACGGCTGGTCCTGTCTATGTGGGAGCCTTCGTACTCTTCCTCTTCTTCTTGGGATGCTTCATTGTGAAAGGTCCCATGAAATGGGCATTGGTGGTAGCTACCATCTTCTCTATCGTACTCTCTTGGGGAAAGAACTTTATGCCTGTGACCGACTTCTTCATCGACTACGTCCCAATGTACAGCAGCTTCCGCACGGTATCTTCCATCCTCGTGATAGCTGAGTTCACCATCCCTCTACTGGGCATCATGGCACTGAAGAAAATCATTGATGAGCCCCAAGTGTTGAAAGAACAAGTCAAAGCTTTGTGTTTCTCTCTGGCACTGACGGCTGGCCTCGCCCTACTCATTTGGTTAGCTCCTGGTATGTTCACCGACTATATTCCTACACAAGAAGCACAGATGTTGCAGAATGCCGTCAATCAACAAATGATTCCTGCCGATATGCTCAGTGGCATTATGGCCAATCTGGGAGAAATGCGCGAAGCACTGGTGACCAGTGATGCCCTGCGTAGTTTCTTCATTATCATCATAGGTGTAAACATCATCGGACTCTATAAACTTGGAAAATTACGTAAAGAATTAACTATTGGTGGCATCATTTTGCTCTGCATAGTGGATATGTGGACAGTGAACAAGCGCTACCTGTACGACGATCAGTTTGTATCTCCCAGCATCCGCACAGACAGTTTCGTAAAAACGGCTACCGATGAGGAGATACTGCAAGATAAGGCTTTGGACTATCGTGTGCTCAATTTTGCAACCAGCACGTTCAACGAGAACCAGACTTCCTATTGGCACAAGAGCGTTGGCGGCTATCATGCTGCCAAGTTGCGCCGCTATCAGGAACTGATAGACCACCACATCAGCAGTGAGATGCAAGAGGTGTACAGAGAAGTAGTCAGTGCAGGAGGAGAAATGGAAGAGGTAGATGGTTCACTGTTCCCTGTACTCAATATGTTGAACACGCGTTACTTCGTCTTCCCGATTGGCGACAAAGGGGAAACGGTACCTGTACAGAATCCTTATGCATTAGGGAATGCTTGGTTTGTGAACCAGGTGATGTATGTGGCCAATGCCAACGAGGAGATTGCTGCGCTGAGTAGCTTTAAGCCTTACACTACTGCTGTAGTGGATGGCAGGTTTAAGGCATCTCTTCACGATGCTTCCATCTTGACTGCCGACAGTACTGCGAATATCACCCTTCAGACGTATGAACCAAACCATCTACGCTACAGCACTTCCAATACTCAGGATGGTGTGGCTGTATTCTCTGAGATCTATTATCCCGATGGATGGCAGGTGACCATTGATGGGCAACCTGCAGAAATGGCACGTGCCAACTACGTGCTGCGTGCCCTCTACATTCCTGCAGGTGAGCATACCGTGGAAATGACTTTCGATCCTAAGAGCTTGCATACCACAGAGACATTGGCATATGCAGGATATGGCTTGTTCCTTCTCGGGCTTATTGGTTTGATCTGGAAGAAACGTAAGGAGTTGACTAAATAATAAAGGGAGCATTTTTGCTCCCTTTTCTTTTTATGAAATGTTAGCGCTCAGAGTGAAACGACCACTTCCCGACCGTCATACTCCACCAGCTTTCCTTGTGGGCTCTCCATATCCAATGCATGAGGAGCATCTTTCGTCACCAGCACCACATTGAAACGACGATGCTGCAACATCCCCTCGAAGCTACCCTCACGCTGTCCGATGGTCAAGGTACGTGTAGCCTCTTCAAATCGGATGTCGATGGTGGCATAGTCACCCTGTTCGTAGTTGTAATTGGTCCCTTCATCCTCGTAAAGCTGGAAGGTGGCATCCTTGCCAGTATAGACGTAGAGGTTGATATGATCAGCAGGCTTTTCATCGCTCCACTCCATTGCAGGACCAAAAGGTAGGATGCTTCCTTCAGGCACAAAGACTGGGATGCGCTCATAAGGAGCATCCACCTCCTTATACTGCCCACCTTGGGTGTATTGGCCTGTATAGAGATCGTACCATCCGCACTGACTTGGGAAGTACACATTACGTGTACGTGCCAGATACTGGCTCACTGGACAAGCCATCAATGAAGGGCCAAACATCCATTGGTCTTTGATGTTGAGCACGTTGCTGTCTGAACCAAAGTCCATCACCAACGCACGCATCATGGTATAGTCATTCAGATGTACCCATCCTGCCATCGAATAGAGGTATGGCATCAGGTGGTAACGCAACTGATGGTACCACACGATGCTCTGATAAGCAGGGTGATCATCAGGAGCTATGTTGAACACCTCTCGGAGTGGCCATTGCCCATGTGCCCGATAAAGCGGGATAAAACAACCAAACTGATTCCAGCGGGTCTGCAATTCACGCCATTCTTTTAAGTCCTCATTCTCCTTTCCTGTCTGATCGTACAACCGTTGTGCTGCAGCGTAGCGGTTTTCCACACAGAATCCACCCTGATCCATGCCCCAGAAAGGCAAGCCAGAGAGGCTATAGTTCATGCCCGCCGTCATCTGTGCCCGCATGTCCTCCCAACGGGTACCGATATCCCCACTCCACGTAGCAGTAGAATAACGCTGCTCCCCAGCAAATCCACTGCGTGTCAATAGAAATACACGTTGGTTAGGATTTACGCTGCGCTGCCCGTTGTAGATGGCATCGGCATTCACGATGCTATAGGCATTGAAATACTCCGTCGAAGAGCCTAATGCCGTAGGGCCGCTTAATGCCTTGCGATACCAGATAGGGGTACAGTCGCGTATATTAGGTTCCGAAGCATCCATCCACCAGGCATCTATCCCATAATTATATTTGGAATACAGATTTTCATCCATCTGTTGCCAGAACATTTCACGGGCTCCAGCAGCATAGGCATCATAGAAAGAGCCCAGATAACCTGGTCCCACCCAATCTCTGATACTGTCCACCACAGCTTGACGATACATCCAACCATTATTGTCCAATGCTCTGTAATTGTCAGTGGACGTATAGAACTTTGGCCATACAGAAATCATGTAGCGCCCATGCATCTGATGCACAGAGTCGAGCATGGCTTGCGGGTCAGGATAGCGCGTTTCATCGAAGACATGACTACCCCACTGGTCTTCATGCCAATAGAACCAATCCTGAACGATGTTGTCAATCGGAATGTGACGCTTACGGAATTCTGCCAGTGTCTCTTCCAACTGCGCGGCACTCTGGTAACGTTCCCTGCTCTGCCAGAAGCCCAACACCCACTTGGGATACACAGGAGCCTTACCTGTAAGTGTGCGGTAGCCAGAGATAACCTCATCCATGTTTTTCCCAGCAATGAAGTAGTAATCCATATCCTTACTCATCTCGCTCCAAATGCTTAGACGTCCGCGCTCTTCAAGTGTACGAGGTTCCGATACACGCAGGCCTATATAACTCACACCCCCATCGGGTTGCCACTCTATACGCAGTGGAGTTTTTACACCTGCCTTGAGGGACACGTCAAACTTATACGCATTCGGATTCCAAGCCGTGCGCCAACGCTCAGGCACCACTTCTTCATCTCCAAAGAAAACTTTGGTATAGCCCGCATAATAGAGGATAAACTGATACTCACAGTCTTGCATAGCCTCCAACGCTCCTTCATACACCACCTTAGCACCGTTAAGGTTAAAACCCTTCGGAAGGTTCTGAATACCCCCGTGGTCACTCTTCCCTATCTCTGAAGCTTCAGGCAAGGCATACTCGAAGTAAATGGAATCTTCCTGTCGCACCAATGTCTTTTGGCTTCTATCCATATAGGTACCCGTCAGATGCCCCTCTTGGCCGTTCTTGTCGTAAAGCTTAAAGACCTTACCCAGTTGCATGTAGTCATGGGGATTGCCAAATCTTCCATAGGAATAAGAGTCCCAAAGCAATCCGTAGTTCTTGTTGGAAATTACAAAAGGCACGCTGACCTTTGTATTATATTGGAAAAGGTCCTCATTGCGACCCTTCATGTTAAGTTCCTCACTTTGATGCTGTCCCAATCCATAGAAAGCCTCATCCGCAGGACTCTCGAACACAGCATTCCAGGTCAGTCCGTGACGTTGTTCCTCCGTCAGCGTACCCATGCCTATTTCTCGTTCAGGCACTATAAAATCTTGGAACTTCTTGCCCCCTTCAGCCTCCTTCAGCAGCACATTTCCATCGGCATCGTAGAAAGCGACTTCCCCCGTTGACTTACTTACCACAGCCTTAACTTTTCTGGTTTTCACAGTCACTTGCTCAGCATCTTCCTGCACGTCGTAATCCACCCTAACCGTTTGTGGTACCACTATCAGGCTCTGTTTCTGTGGGAGAGCCTCTTCTGAGGTGGCCTGCACACGGATAATCTGGTCGTTCACAACTTGCAGACGTACCACTTTTGCCTGTCCGCCCTCAGGATAGATGGGCACAAAGCCACTTTGTTCCTTGACACAACTCGCCATGAGGCACAGACTCATGCACAGTACTGCCCATTTCATTAGGATTCTATTCATGCCTATTGATTTTATGATTAACTACGCAAAGATAAAAATATTTTAGTATCTTCGCACCAAAAAAGAGGAAAACAATATGGAAACAACGCGTCAGAGTAAGATAGAACGACTGATACAAAAGGAATTGAGTGAAATCTTCCGACATGACACTCAGGCGATGCATGGTGTACTGGTTTCAGTGACCAACGTGCGCATCAGTCCCGACCTTAGTGTAGCTACTGCCCACCTCAGTATCTTCCCTTCAGAACGGGGAGAGGAGTTGCTGAAGAACATCAACGCTAATGTTAAGACCGTACGCTTCGACTTAGGCAAGCGCTTGGGTAAGCAACTGCGTATCATCCCAGAGCTACGCTTCTTCATCGATGACTCTCTGGATTATATCGAGCATATCGACGAATTGCTTAAGAAGTAATGAACCTCAGCCTGTACATAGCGCGCCGCTACCTCTTCTCTAAGAAGAAGCACAATGCTGTCAATATCATTTCCGCAATCTCAGTATGTGGGGTGGCCTTGGCAACGATGGCGTTGGTATGTACGCTCTCTGTGTTCAATGGTTTTCAGGAGATGGTGTCAAGTTTCTTTACCAACTTCGACCCCCAACTGAAAATCACCATCAATCAGGGTAAGGTGTTCGACCCTAACGAATCACGTATCAAGCGCATGGAGTCACTGTCACAGGTAGAGGTATGGATGCCTACACTTGAGGAGAATGCCATGGTTCGTTATAAAGATCGCCAACTTATGGTCACCATCAAAGGAGTAGGCTCCAATTTTGAGCAGCTGACAGGTATTGACAGCCTTCTTTATGGAACAGGAAGATTCATCCTACAAGATGAAGTGGCAGATTATGGGGTGGCAGGTGCTCAGATCCTGGCACAATTAGGTACAGGACTGGAGTTTGTGGACCCTCTGGAGGTTTATGCCCCTAAACGTAATGTGCATGTCAACATCGCCAATCCTGCTGCTGCCTTTAATCGGGAACACCTACACTCTCCTGGTCTTACCTTCTTAGTCGGACAAGACAAGTACGATGCTCACTATGTGCTTACCTCCATGAACTTTGCCCGTCGCCTGTTTAACTATACCAACGAGGTCTCTGCCATCGAAGTGAAACTCAAGGCTGGCAGTAACATTAGTAAGGTGAAGAAAGAAATGCAGGAGATCGCAGGAGACCGTTTCTCTGTGAAGGACCAATACGAGCAGCAGGCTGATGTATTTAAGATTATGGAGATAGAGAAGTTCATCTCATACCTTTTCCTTACGTTTATCCTCATCATTGCCAGCTTTAACGTGATTGGTTCCCTTTCCATGCTGATTATTGATAAAAGGGAGAACGTAGAGACCCTACGCAATCTTGGAGCCGATGACAAACTTATCACCCGCATCTTCCTAATGGAGGGCTATCTCATTACCCTCTTCGGAACCATTGTAGGTATTTTATTGGGATTGTTGCTTTGCTTCCTCCAACAGCGTTTCGGACTAATTACCCTCGGTACAGGGGAGAATTTCCTCGTGGAGTCTTATCCCGTAAGTGTACACGTCACGGATATTCTCCTAATCTTCATTACCGTCATAGCTGTAGGTTTCATTGCGGTACGTTACCCTGTGACCTACCTCAGCAAAAGACTATTAAAAATGGAAAATTTATAATTTTCTAATGATAGACAGGCCGTCACGCAAGGGTAAAATTACCTTCTCTACACGTTTATCTGCAGCCACAAAATCATTGAATTGCATAATGCCCTGCGTTTGAAGGTCGTGCTCCTTCACCTCTTCCACCACATGCCCGCCCCACAGCGTATTGTCCGCCAAGATGTAACCATCGGGGTTAAGGTACTTTAGTGCCAGTTCGTAGTAATCCAGGTAGTGACGCTTGTCAGCATCGATAAACACCATATCGAACGTCACGCCCAGTGTAGGCACCAACTGCAGCGCATCCCCTATCAGCAAGTCTATCTTCCCTGCATAAGCAGAGTTCTCCAACCAAGGGCGCGTAAACATCTCTTGCTCATCGTTTACCTCAATGGTGTAGAGATGTCCATCTGCAGGCAGACCCTCAGCAATGCAGAGCGCAGAGTAACCACTGTAGGTACCTATCTCCAGTACATTTTTAGGCTTCACCATGTGTGTCAGCATCTTCAGGATGCGCCCCTGTAAATGCCCAGAAGCCATGCGAGGATATAACAATTCCAGATGGGTGTGACGATAGAGCGAATGCAGATACTCGCCTTCTTCGTCGATGTGCGACAGTATGTACTCGTCCAGCGTCATCGCTTCAGTTCCAGCAATGCCTCTATAGCCAGACGGTAAGAATCCAGCCCAAAGCCCAAAATCACGCCCTTGCAGGCAGAAGATATCAGCGACTTGTGCCTAAACTCCTCACGGGCATGCACATTAGAGATATGCACCTCTACCACGGGTGTTTGGATCGCACGTATGGCATCATGCAGTGCCACAGACGTATGTGTGTAAGCCCCTGCATTCAGAACGATGCCATCAGCGCTGAAGCCCACTTCATGCAACTTATTGATCAGTTCCCCCTCCACATTGCTTTGGAAGAAATCTATCTCCACTTCTGGGAAGCGCGAACGTAACACCTTCAGGTAGTCTTCAAAACACCCGTTGCCATACACTGAAGGCTCCCTTTTTCCCAGCAAATTCAGGTTAGGACCGTTGACAATCTGTATTTTCATCATCTATACATTATATATTTTCAAGGCAAAGGTAATATAAAAACGCGCATGGATGCTGTTTTTTGAGTTTTTTTTATACATTTGCGCTCAAAACACTAAGAAAAAGACGAAATGAAAGAGCATCTGAAAGAAGATCTTGAAGAACAAAGCCTTATTATAAGAAAATACCAACAATACCTGAAGTTGGAAAAGGGACTGTCGCCCAATACCTATGAAGCCTATATGTCCGACCTACAGAAACTGCTCAACTACCTCCGTGATAGTGGTGTCGGCATCAAGGATGTGAAACTAAAGCACCTGGAACAGTTTGCCTCTGGTTTGCACGACATCGGCATCCATCCGCGTTCCCAAGCCCGCATCCTCAGTGGGGTGAAATCTTTCTTCCACTTCTTGGTGGTAACCGATGTGTTGGAAGCCGACCCAAGCGAACTGCTTGAGGGACCTAAAATCGGACTTCACCTTCCTGAAGTGCTTACCCTTGATGAAATCGACCAACTGATAGGTGCCATCGACCTCAGTACCTACGAAGGACAGCGTAATCGCGCCATTCTGGAAACCCTCTACAGTTGTGGCCTGCGCGTTTCAGAGTTGTGCAACCTCAAACTCAGCGGCCTCTACCTCGATGAAGGATTCATCCGCGTAGAGGGAAAGGGCAGTAAGCAGCGTCTGGTACCTATCTCCGAACGGGCCATCAAGGAAATCAACCTCTGGTTGCACGATCGTCTTCGCTGGCGCTACCGTCCAGGATATGAAGATTACGTGTTCCTTGCACGATGGGGCAATGCCATTTCTCGCATCATGGTTTTTCGTATGATCAAGAACCTGCAGGAAGCTATCGGTTTGCAAAAAAACATCAGTCCCCACACTTTTCGCCACAGCTTTGCCACCCATCTTTTGGAAGGTGGTGCCAACCTGCGTGCCATCCAAGCCATGTTGGGACATGAGTCCATCGCCACCACGGAAATCTATACCCACATCGACCGCAGTTTACTCCGTGCTGAAATCATTGAGCATCACCCACGTAACATTAAATACAGAGAGAAAAATACTTAAAATAGTAAAAATATAAACAAATGAATTTGTTTCTTAGAAAGAATCACTTACCTTTGTCAAGGCTAAACCTAACAATTAATAGTAATTAATAAATAATTGTGATATGAGTAAAAAACTATTTTTGCCTTTATTACTGGCAGTTCTTGCAATGCTGACATCATGTAGCAGCAAGATGGGAGCTTTGAGCAGTGACAATTTTACCTGTACTCCCCAGATATTAGAGTCTGTAGCAGGTACGGTACCAGCTACTATCAATGGGCGTTTCCCTGCCAAGTATTTCAATAAGAAAGCCATCGTGGAAGTGACACCCGTCCTCCGTTGGAATGGCGGCCAGGCAGTGGGCCAAGGCATGACCTTCCAAGGTGAGAAGGTGCTGGGTAATGGTCGTACCATGAATTATAAGAACGGTGGAACCTTCACCATGCGCACTGTGTTTGATTATGTTCCACAGATGGCTAAAAGCGAGCTTTACCTGGACTTCACAGCCCGTGTAGGCAACAAGGTCATCACCATCCCCAGCGTAAAGGTGGCCGATGGTGTCATCAGCACGTCAGAACTGTTGGGCAACACCCTCGACAATGCCAATGTATCCCTTGGTGAAGATGCTTTCCAGCGCATCATCAAGGAGAAGTTACAGGGTGAGATCCTCTTCCTTATCCAGCAGAGCAACATCCGCAGTAGCGAAGCACGTGCAGCAGCCGACTTCAATGCTGGCGTGAAAGACATCCAGAACACAGCTAACCGTCGCCTCGAGAACATCGAAGTGAGTGCTTATGCCTCCCCTGATGGTGCGCTCGACCTTAACCGCGGATTGGCAGAAAAGCGTCAGGACAATACAGCCGACCTCGTGAACCGCAACCTCCGTCGTGATAGACTTGATGTAGATGTGAACACCAATTATACGGCTGAGGACTGGGAAGGTTTCAAGGAACTGGTAGAACAGAGCAACATTCAAGATAAGGAACTTATCCTGCGTGTACTCTCCATGTACAATGACCCAGAGCAGCGCGAGCGTGAGATTAAGAATATCTCCTCTGTCTATAAGAATCTGGCAGACGATATCCTGCCAAAACTCCGTCGTTCACGCCTTACTGCCAACTATGAGATCATTGGTAAGAGCGATGAGGAAATCAGTCAGTTGGCACGCACCAACCCACGTGAACTGAACGTAGAGGAACTGCTCTATGCAGCCACCCTTACCGACAACGCAGCCCAAAAACAAGATATCTATACCAAGGCATCCCAACAGTTTGCATCTGATTATCGTGGCCTGAACAACCTCGGTAAGCTGGCTTATGAAGCAGGCGACTATGCCAAGGCAGAAGAACTGTTCCGTCAGGCAGCCCAACTCAAGGACGCTCCTGAAGTGAACAATAACTTGGCACTTACCTCCATCAAGAAGGGTAATCTGGAAGAAGCAGAAGCCCTCATTGGTAAGGCAGCAGGTGCCAAGGAACTCAGTGAAACCATGGGCAACCTCTACGTTGCACAAGGTCAGTATGAGCGCGCTGTGAATGCTTTTGGTGATGCCAAGACCAATAGTGCTGCTTTGGCACAGATTCTTGCCAAAGATTACAGCAAGGCAAAGAATACCCTCGATGCTGTGCAGCATGCCGATGCCTATACGGATTACCCGAAGGCTGTCCTTGGTGCCCGCACCAACAACGAGAGCCTGGTACTCAGTGGCCTGCGCGATGCCATTGCCAAGGATCGCACCTTGGCACAGAAGGCCGCCACCGACCTTGAGTTTGCCAAGTTCTTTACCAACAGCAGCTTCACGAGTTTACTAAGATAAAATAAGATTGAAGATTGAGAATTGAGGATTGAGAATTATGCTACGCAAAGCCAATCTATCCGCATGGCAATTCTCAATTCTCAATTTTCAATTCTCAATAATAACAAAATCTAACATGCGCGTCATTGTTCAGTGTCTCCTTTTTATTCTACTCCTTACAGGATGCAGTGGAAATAAGCAACAGATTTGCCGTTTCAGCGGTGAGCTTGCTGGCATCACAGAAGACACCCTGTTTCTCTGGGGTACAGACCGACTCTATCAACGCATAGACACTATCCCTGTCAAGGGAGGCAAGTTCGATGTGCGCATCCCTCTCGATACCATTGTTGAAGCTATTCTATGCACTCCTGACGGTAAGCAGCACCCCCTATTCCTGGAACGTGGTACCCGTATCACCCTCAGAGGTTCATTGCCCGATAGCCTTTACGCCAGTGGTTCCTACAACGACTCCATCTATGCCCTGCTCGACACGGTGCGCAGCGTGAGTCCTTCAGACACCCTACTGCCCCGCCAGTTGGCTTTGCAGTACCTCCGTCGCCACCCAGGCGACCCCAGTGCCGTTTTTGTGGTCCGTCATTTCTTTGCGGAGGAAGAACCTACTCCCGTACGTGAGCACATTCGTGAGGCCCTCTCCCTGCTCAATCCCTTCATGCGCGACTATTCCCTGATAGCCCAACTTGATGATCAATACAGTCGCAACGATGAAGTCAGTTTGCAGCACACCCTCCCCACGTTCAGCATCCCTGATAAAGATGGAGTCATCATCAATCGCTTCCGCTATGGTGGTCGCCCCCTACTCCTCCATTTCTGGGCAACGTGGAGCCCTGAAAGTCGGGAGCAGTCGCGTGCCATACGCCCACTCTATGAATCAGAGAAGAAGCAATACCGCAAGGAAACAGACCGTCTCGCCATACTGGGTATTTCCCTCGACAGCGACCGTCGCCAATGGCTGGATGCTGTAGCAGCCGACAGCCTTGAATGGGATCAAGCGTGCAACTTCCGTGCTTGGGACCTCGACCTCCTCCGTCGCCTCAACATCACTACCTTGCCTTGTAACATATTAGTGAACGACCGCGGTTCTATTCGGGGCATCAACCTCACCACAGAACAGATAGAAGAAGAACTCAAGGCCCTCAGGAAAGAAAAGGAAGAACAGGAGAAAGCCCAAAGGGAAAGAGAAAGGGAAAGAAGAGCCAGAAGATAGACAAAGATAATAGAAAACAGATAAAACAATTATAATTACAATAACAAACCTACAACATGCTGACAAAAGTTTATGCGGC
>JAGCFP010000008.1 GCA_017650045.1 Bacteroidaceae bacterium
AAGCCAATATGTGCACTTTCTGCAGGCACGAAACTGCCTATCTGTGCCATGAGCGTGATAAGGGCCGTCTGACGAAGCAAGGCACTCTTACCAGCCATATTGGGACCTGTAATGATGATGATTTGCTGACTATGACTGTCGAGTTCCACATCGTTAGGAATGTATTTCTCACCAATAGGCAGCTGTTTCTCAATCACAGGATGCCTTCCTTGACGGATATCCAGCACATCGTCATCGCAGATGATCGGACGGATATAGTTGTTTTCCTTCGCTATATTGGCAAAGGAGAGTAGGCAATCAAGCCTTGCCAATTGGGTGGCATTCACTTGAATGGCAGGAATGAAATCGCCAACGGCTTGTACTAATTCTGTAAACAGTTGTGCTTCGAGTAGCAGGATCTTATCTTCTGCACCAAGGATCTTGTCCTCATATTCCTTCAGTTCCTGTGTAATGTAACGCTCAGCATTGGTAAGTGTCATTTTGCGGATCCAATCTGCAGGCACCTTATCTTTGTGGGTGTTTCTGACTTCAATATAATAGCCAAATACATTATTAAAGCCTATCTTGAGGCTTGGGATGCCTGTCAGTTCACTTTCTCTTTGCTGAATCTGCAAGAGATAGTCTTTTCCACTGTAAGCAATGTGACGAAGTTCATCGAGTTCAGCATTATACTTGTCTTTTATCACACCACCCTTGTTTAATTGGAGTGGAGGAGCATCGTTTACCTCTTTCTCTATCCTCTCTCTAATCGACAAGCAGGCATTCAGTTGCTCACCAATGCGATTGATGATTTCATTATCAGCTTGCATGCAAGCTTCCTTGATAGGCTCAATGGCTTGCAATGCTTGCTTCAGTGCCACTAATTCGCGAGGATTCACCCTTCCCGTTGCCACTTTGGAGATGATGCGCTCCAAATCACCAATGCGATGTAGTTGTTCCTCTATGAGTTCCTTGAAATCGGGTTCGCGGAAGAAATATTCCACCACACCTAAGCGATCATTGATAGGTGCCACATCTTTCAGTGGGAAGACAAGCCAACGGCGCAGTAAACGTGCTCCCATCGGACAGATGGTCTTATCCAAGACATTCAGAAGGCTGCTCCCACCTTCATTCATGGAACCAAGCAATTCTAAGTTTCGGATAGTGAACTTATCCAGACGCACATACTTCTCTTCTTCAATGCGCGAAATGGAGGTGATGTGACTTATCTGCGTATGTTGCGTAAGCACCAAGTATTGCAAGATGGCACCAGCAGCGATGATGCCATTCGTGAGATGCTCCACGCCAAAACCTTTCAAGTTCTTCACTTCAAAATGGTCGAGCAACTTTTTCCGTGCTGATTGTTCAGTAAATACCCAATCGTCTAATTCGAAAGTATAGAACTTATTTCCAAAAGACTGTTCGAAGAATTCGCGTTTGCCACGCATGAAGAGCACTTCCTTCGGATTAAAGTTGTTCAGAAGCTTGTCTGCATAATCCATGGGCCCTTCTGCAGTGAGAAACTCACCCGTAGAGATATCAAGGAAAGAAAGTCCGATGATGTCTTTGTTGAAATGTACAGCAGCCAGAAAGTTGTTCTCCTTGTAGTTCAGCACATTATGTCCCATCGCCACACCAGGAGTCACAAGCTCCGTGATGCCACGTTTCACTAATTTCTTCGTCAGTTTGGGATCCTCCAGTTGGTCGCAGATAGCCACGCGTTTCCCTGCGCGAATGAGTTTTGGAAGGTAAGTATCCAGCGCATGATGTGGGAATCCTGCCATTTCTATGGGTTTAGCTCCTCCCTTGCCATTGTTTCGTTTGGTGAGCGTGATACCTAAGATTTCTGCAGCGATCACTGCATCTGTGGAGTAAGTTTCATAGAAGTCGCCACATCTGAAAAGCAAGACAGCATCTGGATGCTTAGCCTTCAAGTCCAGAAACTGTTTCATCATAGGAGTCTTTTCAATGTCTTCGTATCCCATATCATTTCTTCGTTTAATGCATGCAAAGATAATACAAATAGTGGGTAAACGCAAATGCAGCGATTCTTTTAATAAAAGTGAAATGCCTGCTATAAAAATCTTACAATCTTTTAATAAAACAAAGGTTTATGCAAAAGTATGTTATAAAACACGCGAAAAAAGTTGGAAAATTTGCAGGAACCAGAAAAGTCCGTACCTTTGTAACGTGTTTTTCATAGTATTAGATTTAAGGTTAACAAGGTTGGGATACGGCGGTATCCCTTTTTTTATGTCTTTTCTTTTGCAGTGTTTCTGGTATTTCGTAATTTTGTTCTTTAGATATGTATTTTTATTTTTCTAGTTAGGAAAAAATATTTCTCTAGTTAGAAATAATAAATTCCATAGTGAGGTAATAAAAAAGTGAGCGATGACGATAATATATCCATCTCCGATATTTGGTCCTGTGCATTCACGACGCTTAGGTGTTTCATTAGGCATCAACTTGATGCCTGGTGATGGTAAGGTATGCTCGTTCGATTGCATTTACTGCGAATGTGGTTTCAATAAAGACTTCAAGCCAAAGTCTGCCCGTCCGTCGCGTGAAGAAGTACGAGAGGCTTTGGAAACCAAACTGAAGGACATGCAAAAGAATGGTCCTGCACCAGATGTATTGACGTTTGCAGGAAATGGAGAGCCCACGCTTCATCCCGACTTTCCTGGCATCATCGATGATACATTGGCATTGAGGGACCAGTATTTTCCCAATGCAAAAGTCAGTGTGCTCAGTAATAGTACCATGATTCATAAGCCTGCCGTGTTTGAGGCTTTGAATAAGATTGACAATAACATCCTGAAGCTTGATACGGTGGATGAGGCTTATATTTCAGCTCTTGACCAACCCGCTAAGGGATATGATGTAAAGAAGATCATGGCGCACATGAAGGCGTTCCAAGGAAATTGTATCATTCAGACCATGTTTCTGAAAGGCAGTTATCAAGGGAAGGATATGAACAATATCACTCCGCAGTATGTGGAGCCCTGGCTTGAAGCTGTGAAAGAGATCGCTCCCCGACAAGTGATGATTTACACCATCGATCGGGAAACGCCTACACATGATTTGCTGAAAGCCACGCACGAAGAACTTGATCGTATAGCTGCTAAAGTGGAAGCTGCTGGTATCCCATGTAGTGTGTCTTATTAATCTAATAATATATGATATGAAAAAGACTCAGATGCTTGTCATGCTTGTATTTCTGTTAATGAGTACAGCAGTCAGTGGACAAAACAAAGTGAAAGCCTATTTCACCACCGCAGAAATGCCTGATATGTTGAAATTTGCACCCACACCTCCAGATAGTACTTCCTCCCAATTCCAGTATGATCTGATGCGTTATGAATGGGGAAAGACGCAGCGTCAGGATTCTGTGAGAGCAGCCATTGCCATCAGGGATGCTGTTTATGGATTGAAAACCATCGTCAGTGAGTTCTCAGAACCATTTGGTTTGCAGATTTCAGAAGAAGATACCCCTAAAATCTATCATCTGCTGAGTGTTGCTTTGGCATCTACTGATAGTATCTGCACCATTCCCAAGCGTCACTATATGCGCATGCGTCCGTTCTTGAAAATGAAAGAACCTACCCTTACACCATGGGATGAGGCTTCGCTTTCCAGAAATGGGTCGTTTCCAAGTGGTCATACCATTTTAGGATGGAGTGCGGCCTTGTTGCTTTCAGAAATCAATCCACAGCGAGCAGACACTTTGTTGGCCAGAGGACTGATGTATGGCGAGAGTCGTGTGATTGTAGGAGCTCATTGGCAGAGCGATGTCGATGCTGGTGTATTGGCAGCCAGTGTGGCATACGGAAAGCTACATACCAGCAAGCGCTTCCAGAAAGACATGAAACGGGCTCGCAAGGAGTTCCGTAGAATCATGCGGAAAAGGGAGCGTTAGAAAAGCGCATCAGTTGCCCCAAACCCAAAGACTGGTGTCATAATTAGCTTCCAGAGGATTTTCGATTTCATCTGGAAGGGTAGGGAAGAAGTCGATCCCTGTGATTTCCTCCACTTCATCAACGCTGTAAGCTTTCCAAGGTTTTCGGGAACTGTTGTTCTGGAAGATATATCCAATGGCTTGTGGAGTCTGCTTATTGACAACCAGAATCACTTTGAAGAAAGCATCGGGAACCACCACCTTATGTCTGCGTCCTATCACTTCTGCATTATCGGCATCATACACGATAGGGCCACAAACCACATAGACTTTGCCATAACGACGTGCCCATCGACGACAAGCGATTTCCAAATCGTTCCAAGTCTCCTTGTTGAGTTCATGGTCTTGCGGACAAATATTGGTCATATAGAAGCATTCATCCATCGCAGTGGCATCATAGTGATTATCTCCTGCAGGACACATGTGTCCACGATCGTATCCAGAGCCACTATAATCTTCATAAGCCACCGCTCTAGAGGCAGCAATGTCAGGATCAGACACGAAGAAATCACTACGATTGTAGTTGTCTGCCAGTTCCTCTTTTGTGATATCCCAAGCCACCCAATTGGGGATATTCCATTTGGTATTAAAAGAAGTGGTATAGTTTTTTCGCTCTAAAATACGCTCAGAACGCCCTTGAATGCGTGCAGGTTTTTCCAATCCTTGTAAGTTGTAAAAAGCATCGCTTACATTGGTCACAGTGGTTTGCTGCTCCTCCACAGGAATGGAGATTTCCGTCTGCACTGGTTCATTGATTGTAGGGATAGGTTCCACAGCCGTATTACCTTTATAGCCAAAGAGCGCATAGAGCACTACGCCAATGAAAACGCAGATAGCGGTGATTATTTTAGATAGTTTTTTACGCATATTCTTTCTTATTTGCTGCGAAGATACGAAAAAACTTCGTATCTTTATCCCCACAATAATGACTAACTAACAATAAGATTTATGAAAAGTGTAAAAGGTACTCAGACAGAGAAAAACCTGCTCACCTCTTTTGCAGGTGAAAGTCAGGCACGTAACCGTTATACCTTCTTTGCCAGTGCTGCAAAGAAAGAGGGCTATGAGCAAATTTCAGCCATTTTTACAGAGACAGCTGATCAGGAGAAGGAGCATGCCAAGCGTATGTTCAAGTTTTTAGAGGGTGGCGTGGTAGAGATCACTGCCTCTTTCCCAGCTGGTGTGATAGGTAAGACTATCGATAATCTGAAGGCTGCAGCAGCTGGTGAGAACGAAGAGTGGACAGAGGCTTATCCTCACTTTGCAGAAGTGGCTGATGCAGAAGGTTTCCCAGAGATTGCAGAGATGTATCGTCGCATCGCCATTGCTGAGAAGGGCCACGAGGAGCGTTATCGCGCTTTCATTAAGAACATCGAGGCAGGTACTGTCTTTGCGAAGGAAGAAGAAACGGTATGGCAGTGCCGCAATTGTGGTTACATCCATGTTGGTAAGGAAGCTCCAGAAAGCTGTCCTGCATGCGACCATCCACAGGCTTACTTCGAAGTGAAGAAGACGAATATGTAAGCTGGCTTTTTAATTGCAAAGTGTAGTAAAATGAAGATGGTCGCTTTTTGGCGACCATCTTTTTTATTCTACGGCTTCTCCTATCAGTGTTGCTGAAGAAGAGTCTGTGATTCTGACTTTTACGAACTCGCCTATGTGGTGGTTGCCCTTATCGAACACCACCATCTTGTTTTGTTCCGTACGTCCGCAGAGCTGAGTGCGTGAGCGTTTGGAAAAGCCTTCCACCAGTACGATGTATTCCTTACCAACACACTTGGCATTCTGCTCAGCACTAAGGCGGTTTTGTAAGGCAATAATCTCATTAAGGCGTCTGATCTTTACATCTTCAGGTACATTATCAGGCAGGTGCTTGGCAGCATAAGTGCCACTGCGTTCAGAGTATTTGAACATGAAGGCAGCATCATAGGCACACTCTTCCATCAATGAAAGCGACTCCTGATGATCTTCCTCCGTTTCAGAGTGGAAACCACAGAAAATATCTGTAGAGATACCACAATCAGGGATAATGCGACGGATGGCAGCCATACGATCCAGATACCATTCACGTGTGTATTTACGATTCATCAGCTTCAATATGCGGTTGCTGCCACTTTGCACAGGCAGATGGATGTGCTTGCATACATTGGGATACTGTGCAATGACTTCCAAGGTCTCATCACACATGTCCTTCGGATGCGAGGTAGTAAAGCGGATGCGGGTTTGTGGAGCCGCTTCTGCTACAATACGCAGTAAAGCAGGGAAATTCACCACTTCACCATCTGCCTTCTCAAAGCGGTAGCTATCCACATTCTGTCCTAAAAGAATGATTTCCTTGTACCCTTTATCTACCAAGTCGTGTACTTCCTTCAAGATGCTTTCTACATCACGACTGCGCTCACGTCCGCGAGTAT
Source organism: Bacteroidaceae bacterium (assembly GCA_017650045.1). Lineage (GTDB taxonomy): Bacteria > Bacteroidota > Bacteroidia > Bacteroidales > Bacteroidaceae > Bacteroides. The sequence goes on from JAGCFP010000008.1 coordinate 6,349, forward strand.
AAGGCACGATGCAGTAAGTACAGAAATTATTACATCCACGGGTGATACTCACGAAACCAGAGATGCGGTTGCCTCCAATGCGTGAAGGAATCACATCCTTGTAGGTCTCTGTCTTTGAGAGTTCCACATTGATGGCTTTCTCACCATTCTCCACAGCAGCGATCAGTTCTGGCAAGTTCAGATAAGCATCTGGACCCACCACCAGATCGGCATGGTGCTTGGTGATAAGATCGTCTTTGATATGCTCAGCCATACAACCTAATACGCCCACGATGAGGCCGTTCTTACGCTTGCCCTTCAAGGAACGGAAATACTCCAGACGGTTGTATATTTTCTGCTCGGCATTCTCACGCACAGAGCATGTGTTCATAAAGACGGCATCGGCCTCATCCAGCGTCTCTGCCACTTCGTAGCCAGCCATCTGCATGATAGATGCCACCACCTCGCTATCTGCCACATTCATTTGGCAGCCGTATGTTTCGATGAAAAGTTTCTTAGTTCCCTTTTCAGTCGCAGATTTTAAGTCTGCTCCCGTTTCTTTCTTCATAAATCTAATGAATGATTGATTTTCGGTGCAAAGATAATACAAACCAGAGGTAGAATAAAATCTGCCCACCTATTTTTTTGATTGTATAGAAACCTAAGGATAGAGGGAGATGAAGGTGAGATGTCGAACATGAACAAAATGTGTTTGCTCTCCGACAAAAGAAATACTTACAGACTGATAGTTTATAAGGCTACTTTGTTAATTTATCTAAATTTCAAGCACTTTTTCTTTCGGTTCTTTATTATCTCGGAAAATATGCTTACCTTTGTATCGGAGAAAAAATTAGATTTTTTCATAGTTAAGGTTTAGGTTAAAATTGGAAGGAGGGTAGTTGTGAAACTGCCCTTTTTTATTTTTCCCTTGTGTAAAAGAAAATATCTCTCTATATTTGCTTATCGAAAGTTTTAAAACGGTGGAATTATGGATGACGGACTTTTCGGATTTATCATATTTGCATGCATCATGGTAGCAAGCATTGCCTACCAGAAACGTAAGTTGGCAATGGAAGAAGCTGCCGAGGAAGAGAAGTCTGCGCCTACTCCAAAAGTAATCATCAAGGATCTGACTAAACCACGTGCGAAGGCTACTACTGTGAAACAACCAAAGAAACCGACATTCCAACCCTCATCTGATTTCATTGGGCGCAACAACTATGTGAAGGATGAATTGAAGACAGCCAATGAGAAACCTGTAGAGAAATCGGAGTATGCCTTTGATTCTCTAGATGATGTGAAAAAAGCCGTTATCTGGTCAGAAATCTTAAAACGTAAGTATTAATTCATCACAAAGCTTATCTTGGAAATTGCGTGCTGCCTGTGCTGAGAGTGCGTTTTGGTTCATGATGGCGAAAGCTATGTCGTGTCCGCTCTTCGTTTTTAAATAGCCTGCTAAGCAATTCACTGCGGTATAGGATCCTGTCTTGGCATGCACTACATTATATGAAGGAGTTCCCTTGCGCATACGGGTTTTGAGAGTGCCGTCTATGCCTCCAATGGGTAATGCCTTTAGCAGGCGTTGGTAGATAGATTTATTGGTATAGGCATATTTCAAGAAGGCAACCAACAACTGGGGCGAGAGATAATCGTAGTTAGAAAGTCCACAACCATCTACCAATCTGTAGTTATCAGCTTTTAATCCCAAACGACCAATCAGTTTTTTGATGGCGTCCGTACCATCAGAAGCAGAGAGGTGTTTCTTTCCTGTGGATTGTGCAGCTATTCTGTAAAGCATGGCTTCAGCATTCAGGTTGTCGCTTTCCTTTAGCATCTGATCGAGTACTTCCTGCATAGGGGTAAGAAATACCATCAGTTGTTTGCAGCCCTTAGAGGGTAGTTCTTTGTAACCATATCCCTCTGCCACTACTACGCCACGCGTTTTCAGTTGATCAAGCAGGGTATGCATAAAGAAGTCTTGCGAGCGATACATATTGATGCTTGCAGTGCCTCTGTTGCTTATGTTACCACTCACGATGATATGGTTGTCGTTTTCCAACCATCCACGAGTCACCTTGAAAGCACCAGCTTTAGTCTGTTTGCTCACAGTTTGATTACTTATAGTATAGTAGGTTGATGTTGGCGTGGCCACAAGACGTGCTCTTTCCCCAGCATTGCCAGCCGTAGCCGTGATTTTCACAGCACCCTTGTTCAGCATCAAAGGCGAGAGATAGGGCTGGAATGCTTCGGGATTGTCATCCCACAGCCATCCGCTCCCCCAGTAAAGGGAATCTTTCATGGAGACATCGCCATAGAGTTGCCCTTTGATGTGCCTTACCTGCAGTGCTGCGATGGTATCAGCAAAGAGGCTTAGTGCCTCTTCATCAAACTCGGGGTCGAAGCCTCCCACCACATAGACATTGCCGAAGAGGGTGTCTTGCTTGATTTCACCATCATACCAAAGTTCCGTGCGGAAAGGCTCTTCGCTTTGTGGTAAGGAGAGAGCCGTGATGGAGGTCAGCAGCTTCATGGTGGAGGCTGGGCGCCCCAGCATTTCAGACTGGTATTCATAGGAGGCTTTGCCACTCGTGAGGTCATAGACCATGATGCCTACGTTGGAGCCACTTGGCAGATTAGCTTTCACCACACTGTCTAGACGTAAGGTCAGTGCATCAGTTTCTGTCAGTGTCTCCTGGGCTTGTATCAGCCACGGCAGGAGCATGCATCCTATGAATACCAGTAGTTTCTTCATCTTACCAAATCTTTACGCGATCTTCAGGAGCACGCCACATACCGTCACCCTCCTTCACATCCCATGCCTCGAAGAAAGCATCGCAGTCCTGCAACGGACCCCATACTCTCCACTTGGCAGGTGAATGCTCATTGCTCTTCACACGCATGGCGAGAGCCTCTGGTCGCATCTGCACCATCCAAGCCTGTGCATGTCCGAGGAAGAAGCGCTGCAGTGGGGTATAACCACCAATGATAACGTTGTTCTTATATTGTTCGGTCTTCTTGAAGGCATCCAGACCTACCATGAGGCCACCCAAGTCACCGATGTTCTCACCAGCGGTTAGGGCACCGTTGATGAAAAGTCCAGGCTGCACCTCGTAGCCGTTGAACTGGTCAATGATCTGTTGCGTCTTAGCTTCGAACTTAGCACGGTCTTCCTCGCTCCACCAGTTAGAGAGGTTGCCCACAGCATCAAACTGACTGCCTTCATCGTCGAAGCCATGACTAACCTCATGTCCGAAAGTACTACCACCTATAATAGCATAAAGCACAGCATCATCTGGCATGCGGCCTTCGAAGCCTGGTACCATGATGTTACATCCAGGGATGCAGATTTCATTGTTTGAAGGGCTATAATATGCATTGTAGGTATGTGGCTGCATGTGCCACTCGTTGCGATCCACAGGCTTGCCATAGCGATCTATCATGCGGGCAGTGCTCCATTTAGAGGCATTGATGGCATTCTGCACGAACGAGTTGCGCGTGATTTTTAGGGCGCTGAGGTCCTTCCACTGATCTGGATAAGCCAGTTTCATGTTCACGGCCTCCAGTTTCTCAAGTGCTTTCTGCTTGGTGGCATCACTCATCCAGTCCAGCGCACGGATATGCTCCGCGAAGGTCTCCTTGATGTTCTTACCTATCTCGATGAACTTCTCCTTGGTTCCTGTAGGCAGGTATTTCGCTACATATTCCTGTCCGATGAGATCACCCAAGATGCTGTTGGTCACAGTCACTGAGCGTCTCCAGCGCGGACGTGGTTCTTCTACACCGTTCAGAGCCTTCTGGAAGAAGTTGAAACTGAGCATGTAGGTCTTGTCGTCCAGATAGTTGGTGAGTCCGTTGACATACTTGAACTTCAGATAGTCTTTCCACTCCTCGATGCTATACTGCTTGAGCGTCTTGTTTAGTGCAGTGAAGAATTCGGGCTGTCCAACGTCGATGGTATCGACATTCTGTAAACCAAACTCTTTCAGATAAGCGGTGAAGTCAAAATCTGGAGCCAACTTCTGCACCTCCTTGAAAGGCAGTGGGTGATAGTTTTCGTAAGGATCGCGCAGATCTTCGCGTTTGCGAGAAGCCTGTGCCAATGAGGTTTCTACGGCCAGCAACTGCTGTGCTGATACCTTGGCCTTTGCCTCATCATAGCCTAAGATCTGGAAAATACCTTGAACATAATCCACGAACTTGGCGCGAATTTCCTTGGAGTTGGCGTCATCCTCCACGTAGTAACGACGATCAGGCATGGTAAGTCCGCCTTGTGAAAGGCTGGCTGTGTTCTTGCTGCTGTTCTTGGTGTCCTGTCCGATACCGAAGCGGAACATCGGAGAGCCAGAGATGGTAGAAACATACGCTACCATAGCAGGCAGTTCCTTGAGGTTCTTCACTGCGTCTATCTTAGCAAGGTCGGGTTGCAGGTCCTTGATACCATTTTGGTTGATAGTCACGCTATCCATACCGCTGAAGTACAGGTCGCCTATCTTCTGCATGTTACTACCTTCAGGTGCACCAGCTTCCATAGCCTCTAAGCAGAGCTGATATACTTGAGCATTCACCGTGTCTTCTATGGTAACGAAGATGCCATTGCTGGTTTCAGATGGTTTGATGGGGTTCTGCTTAAACCAAGTGCCATTGGCAAATTCGAAGAAATCGTCCTGCGGACGAACGGATGAGTCGATGTGGGAAATCAGTGGGTCTGTTTCCTGCTGTTGCTGACAAGCGGTAAGTGCGCCTGCGATGACAAGGCTCAGGCCTACCACATTAGATACTAACTTTTTCATTTGTTTATTTTTATTTGTTTTACTTTTCTTTCAGTTCCCTCCACTAAGTTAGGGGAGGGTTTAGGGAGAGGTATGTTTTATAATGTTTCTTTAAAAATCTCTCCAACAGTGGGGTGGGGGAATACCATGCGTTTCCAGTCTTCTGCCTTCAGTTTCATGCTGATGGCCATGCCTGCTAAGGTGATAATTTCTGAAGCAGGATTACCCAATAGATGTGCGCCTAAAACAGTGCCATCTTCTGCTATCAAAAGCTTGCAAACCCCATTTACACCCTCGTTTTCAGCTACAAAGCGACCAGAATAAGCCATTGGCAGTTTAGATACACGATAGCTGATGCCTTCGCGTATCAAAGCCTCTTCCGAGAAACCTACGCTGGCAACCTCTGGATTGGTATAAACCACGCCAGGGATGGCATTGTAGGCCATCTCATCAGGTATATTTAGCAGATGATGGATAGCCACCTCTGCTTCTCTTACAGCCGTATGTGCTAGCATGGAGACTCCCGTGATATCACCACAGGCATAGACATTCGCAACAGAAGTCTGCATATGGGCATCTACGCAGATTCTACCCCTTTCATCAGTCTTCAATCCCAAGTTTTCTAAACCATAACCTTTGGTAACAGGTCTGCGTCCCATGCTCAGAAGTACTTTCTCTGCTATGATTTCGCCTCCTTCATAATTCACCTTTACGCCCTCTTCTGTTTGTTCAAATGAGAGCACCTTGGTAGAAAGCAAGAACTGTACGCCTCGTTTTTGGTATTCGGCCCTCAAAAGCGAAGAAATCTCCTTATCCAATCCACCTAAGATCTCGTCAAGCATCTCGATGACAGTCACTTTCACGCCAAGGCTGGTGAAATAAGAAGCAAACTCCATACCTATCACACCACCTCCAATGATGGTGAGCGACTGAGGTAATTCCTTGCAATCCAGTGCCTCGCGATGGGTCCAGTAGGTAATCTCTTGTACACCAGGGATAGGAGGAACAAAGGTCTCGCTGCCAGTACAAAGCAGCAGATGGGCACATTCATACATTTCCTCGCCACAGCGGATGTGCTGTGCATCCTCAATGTAAGCTTCTCCAGTGACTATCTGCACCTGATGGGCAGTCAACTTTGCCTTTACACCCAGTACCAACTTCCTTACCACCTTCTGCTTTCTGGTAATGATCTTAGGAAGGTCGAAACCATCCACTGACACATTCACTGCATATTTCTGTGCGTGACGGGCATTGTCCAGCGTCTTGGCACTGTAGAGCAACGTTTTGGTAGGGATACATCCCTCATTCAGGCACACACCTCCCAGACTTTTCTTTTCGAAAAGTACCACACTCAGTCCTGCCTTTCCCGCTGCTTCTGCTGCCGTATATCCTGCAGGACCACCACCTATAATTGCTACATCGTATTTCATAAATACAATTATGAATTATAAATTATGAATTATTCAACCTTTTTGAAGCGATGCTATTAGCTCCTCCTCATTTACTGGCTGAAGTGGCACGAAGCGACCATCTCCATAATGCACCACCACCCCGTGTGTCAGCCAGTTTTTAAACTTCTCCACCTTTTTGATGTCAGAAACCTGAATTTCTTTACCTTTCGTGAAACGTCCGTAATATACCAACAACCGTCCATCCGTTGTCAGCGTATAGGTGGTGTGTATGGCCCTTTCTATCATCACGATAAGTATCAGCAGAAAGACCACACCCAGCAGTACCTGCTTTATCCAAAAAGCCCAGAAAACCACTGCTGCACCAATGAGTATAAACACCACTTGAGACCAAGTGATTCTTTCATGAAAGATTCTGTTCATCCCTTTTCTTAATTTTTGCGCTAAGATAGTGATAAATTAGGAAATAGTGGTTCCTTTATAGAAAAATGTTCATTAGGAAGATTTTGGGTAAGATAAATTAATAAGGTCTGCAAGAATCAACCGCTTGCAGACCATGAATTCACTTTAGGGCATCGACATGCAGGATGTCACTCCTAGCGATATGCTAATTTTAAGTAGCCCCATCTGTTATGACGATGCAAAAGTAGGATTTACTCTTAACCGATTCTTTATTTACCAAAAGTCGTGATGTGTTTGAAGAAATAATTAATATTGTTGAATGAGTATTTAGTATAATAATATAGTGGATACATTTATTGATGGAATGTCTACGATAAGTATCTATAGCCTGTTATTTACCAATTAGTTTTAAATAGAATAGCAGAAAAGTGATGACCCAAATACTGCTGAGAGTAGAAAGGCAAAGATTTCGTATTTTTTTACTACCGATAACATAGGGCGGATTCAACTGTCTAGGACAATTACTATTTATATAGTATAAAGTTTTCTTTGACCTCTATAACCTCATTTATTATAAGTGAAAGACGATAAGGATTGAATTAAAACTATCATTCATCGGAATCTTTTCTTTTTGTCTTTTTAATGAAATATTGACCAGCATTTCCATAGGTTTTTATATTAACCACCGTTTCGTCATCTGCAAAATGATAGTCATACTGAATAATACCATATTCATGCAGAAGTTTATATTCATGATTCTCTTCCAGTTGAGTCATGTGGAGAATCCCTTCTTTTGCATATATATTTTGAACTTCTTCTTTGGGCAAATTAGATGATTTATAAACTGTTGAAGCGGCATAATCAAATTTCGGCCCAATACGCTCTGCAATACACTTTGCTCCAAGAGAGCAATGGTGGGGCACTTTAATCCATCGTAAACCTTGAACAATCTCTTTATTTATACCTATAGCATGTTCATTTTCGGTATCACCACCAAAAAAGAAGTCGTAACCATCAATTGATAAAATAAAAGATACTGACAATTCGTTTGGTTTTCCAAATTGATTACCTTTTGTCGCAAACACATCTGTTCTAGAACCTATAGGCGTTAAAAAATAGAAGCAGATATCTTTATGAGATAGACCATCTTCTGTTAATAGTTGTAGTTGGTATGAGTGAGTAGCGTCCCCATTTGCAGATATTGTTCTCCATATTTCTGAGAAATTTGGATGGTCTTTAACTTGATTCCATATATTATCAAATATCTCTGGCGTTCTTGAGCTCTCTGAATTAAGTAGGTCTGGCATAAGATTACCATAGTAGAATTTGGGAGAAAAAATGACAATATTTTCATGAAACATATCCTTTATTAATGAGTCAATGCCAGGAGAATGATCATAATGGGGATGAGTCCAACATACAAAATCTAATTTGTCAACGTGATGCTTTGATAATACTTTTCTAGTAAAATTAAGATTATCCTTTTCATAACTATCAATGACCATAGAAATGACTATTTTTTCGGTATCATCATTTACATCACGAAATAACACCACAATTGATTCTCCGATATTTTTATAACCTATAACAAAAATGCTAATAATTAGGTTTTCGAAGGATGACACCTTATATATTCTTTTAAATATATTCTTCATAATGGCACTCTTCTCCACAAATGACGAGGGTATCTCCCCAGGACTTACTTACCATTACTGTACTTGAACGGTATACAGACACTCTACGTTCATAATAGTATTCTATTTTTGTCTCATCAAATAAATGCTTTTCCTCGTTTCTACGAGTACTAAGATATTCCTCGATATTATTGTCCATTTTGCTCTGTTTTTCTTTTTTTTGATAACTCTAAATAATCGATGCTAGCTACACTAACAAAAAAATCAAACATTCGGTCTTGCATATCATGATATAAAAAGTCTGAGGCGTTTCCTGATTTTAATGCCTTTTCAAGGATATTACCATTGAGAAATGCATCTACATCATAGATCAAACGCTCACGTCCATCATTAATACGGTCAATATATTGAGTCACATTAAAACTTATGTTGTCTATCTCTAACAGTTCTGTTAAAATGGATTTTGTTTTTGGAGGCCAAGATTTCCAACTTTGTGTTACTACAAATCTTTCATTAAAATACTTTTCAATAGGTTCGCCAGCCTCCAACACTTGTACATCAATCTTTCTAACGCCTAGACGTATAATTGTAACATATTGATCGAAAGCCAAAAGTTCATCTATGATCCAACCCATAAAATATGAATAATCTCTGCTTCCTTTATAGTTCTTCTGACAATCTATAGCTAATGTTATGGATTCAGGTTCGATATCAAGTGTAACATTGGAATCGCCTTCCATTTTGCATTCATGAAATCTAAACAAAATACTTTTTTGTGTTTCAGTAAAAGGCAGTTGTCCTTCCTCTATATCTTTAGGTCTAAAACTAACACTCATGTTCTGTTTGGGAATCATAACCATTTTTCCAAATGCCTCCTGTAATTTTACACTTGATTTTATCCGATTTACGAATGAACGCACATTCGTTAGACCTGTGAAGTCTATACGAATTATGGCTGTTTTGAGCATTTGTGACGAAATATTATCTCTTGTATATTGTTTCATCATTTCAATATGTTTTATAAAGTTAAAATAATCAAAACACTCTGTTGGGTTAACTATCATTAAAGGTATACCGAGACTTTCGGCAACGATTTTGGCTTGTTCTTCCTCTAATGACTGAAGCACTTTAATATCATCCAATCTGTAGCTAACATCATCTCTGAATTTTAAGCGCTTTTGAATTAATTCGTTTGCGCATTTAACGATTATAATCATACTCAAATTTAGAGATTCAAATGTCTTGATGGGAACTACTTCACATTTATAGTCACTATTCCACAAAGCAAAATGCCCATCAATAACATAATTAGTATCATGCTGGGTATATTTCTGGAGAAGTTCTGTGAGAAGATCTTGATTGTAAGAAACATCCTTTACATACTTGTATTTTGAATTCCAATGCAATAATTGACTAGCAGACACATATTCGCCAATAAAATGATTAACAAGTTGCTTGCATAATGAGCCTTTACCAGCACCATGTACTCCACCAACAAATATTCTAAGCCTAGTCATAAATCACAATAATTTAGGATATAACGAATGCTCAACTTTACCTAACAAATCTGAACGTACATAACAAAAAGACTGTGGAGGATTAAATCGTTCAAGAATAATATAAGGATTTATAGGTTCATCATAGACTTTGAAAGATTTTATTTCTAAAGCATATGCAATCTTTCTTTTGTTATAATATTCGTCAAAATACGCTCTTGTTATACCAGCATGATTACTTGTTTTAGACCAAATAATATCTGGTTGACCTTCTAATATTTGTCCTAGCGTAAATTCGCCAATAATACGACAGACTGGGCTGGAAGCATACACATATACCTTTCTCACCCGTTCCTTAAATCCTTTTTTCCGGAACTCATAAGTTTTCCGTCCAGCTATAATTTCTTCAACAAACTGTGGCTTAATCGATAAAATAGCGTCCATCTGCTTGTCCTAATTCAACTATTTTATTAAACTGCTCATCTGTAACTGATAAAAAACCCCAATATGCATTCCCATCCAAGCCAATCTCCTCTAAGAGCTTCTTTCTAATAACTCTCTTTGTAAAAGCGACATTATAAAGCATTTTAAGAACAGTAAAATTATTTTTATATTTATACCATCTGCTGAGGTCTTTTCGTGAGAATACAGAATATTGATTAGTATAATCAATAAAGTCATTCTCATCTCTAAAATCTTTGAATGTTTTAACTTCATTGACCGTACAAACTGAAGTTATGACACTACGATAATTTGCGTATCCTTTTCCATCATTAGTTCTATAGATGAGTATTAAATCGCCTTGTTTTAATTTATCTACATCTTTCATCCAACAAATGTATATCTTATGAATCGAATTTGTGGAACTAACATCTTGTATCAAATCATATGGATCTTCATTGTTCAATATTGAATCTGGGAATAATGCGGTATGATAATCTGGTCTTATTGCTAGTATTCTTTTCTCGCATCCTACCTTCGACACAAATGGATAATCTTTAACGATATCTCCTTCATAAGTTCTCAGATTTTTTACTAAAACATATTCGCTGCCTTTATCACCATGATCTTTATTTGCAACATGATGGAAACCATAAATATTAAAAAATGTAATAAGGTACTCTAGTTCTGGTTTGGGGAATATAGTAACATACACTTCATCCACATTGTCAGCGATGGCACGATCCATAATTTTTTTCATAAATCGCTCCCCACGTCTAGAATGACGTGGAGAGATTTTGAATGTTCCCACCTTCAATCTCTTTTTCGCTGGTAGTACAGGAATCACATCTTCAATCGAATCTTCCTCAATCTTTAAATAGAGAAAGTCAAGAATGTTATTTTCTTTATCGAAGAAAACATATGCAGATTCGCCATTTGCAGCCTTCTTGTTAAACCATTCCGAAAATTCAGGGTAACTATTTTTAAGACTGTCAAAGAAAGTATCTTCAAGATTTAATTCTGAAAAAGATTTAATTTCTAAATCCATTTTAGTTTTTTTATTATTTATACTCCGTCATTATTCTTACCATCATACTTTAGTTTGCCATCTTCTGTAAAACAAAAATGGTCCTATTCTACAGTAGGTTGGCTTATAGATAAAATCTCCGATATTTGTCTATCACTTGTTATCGGAAATTCTTTGATGAATTTTAGTATTTTCTGCTGATGCTCAGTAAGTTTTATCTCTGTCTCGTTTCCGTCATGAAAGAAAAGAGAAGCAACTAAGCCATTGACAAAAGCACTTATACTCTTTAGCCAACTCTTAAGTATTTTCTCTTCAAGAATTACCTTGAAATTGTAAACAGTACATTTTACTATTATAATTCCATTCTTTAAAAACATATTAGATGAGATAAGGGACACATCACTATCCATTAAATGCAAAAATAATGATAAAAACTTTACATTTATGCAGAAAAGATAAAAAAGTTGTAAATATTATTCACGACTCATAAATATTTAAACTTTTCTTTGCAATAATAAGCAGCAGATAGTTCTAATTGCACACTGGTGAGTTGCCTTTTTGACTAAGGCATTTGTCATCATAATTGAAAATATTATTTACCTGATTCTGCAATGATTTTGTTTATAATATCCTCTATATTTCCTTTATTCCAATTACGAGATAAGAGATACAACGTATAGCATAACCAGATAAAACAAATTATAGTTGTAATAACAAAGAATGCATACCAAACATTTGCTGGAAGAATGAAGTCCTTAAAATCGGTTGATATAATAGCTAACACAGATGACACCACTAGTCCTAAAGGAGTCATCCAAGCATTTTTAGAAGACAAGCACTTTTCTGTTTTTATAAGTATAAGTTCCAGTTTGTCCTTAGTTATTACAATATAATCTTGTGCCGTATTTTGATATACGTTACGATTATCATTAAGATCAATATTTAGCTTATCTTGTTTGCCCATCACCTTCTTTCTTTTCATCATTTTTACTATCATTGCTTGGTAACAATCCTAAAATTCCAAGTGCATGTTGACTTACAAAACCACAGTTAGCGCATATTATTGATATTGTTGGAATTGTAGGTCCTCCTAATGCAATTCCATTAAGATGGTCTTGTATTATATTGTTAAAATATCCATCAGCTATAATAAAATTATGCTGATGACACATCGGACAAATAACCGCTTTTAATCTGTCATCCAATATTTTTGCAATCTCCTGTTTCTTATCTTGACTTATCATAACTTAACTTATTTTATATCCATACACTAATTATTTTCGACTATTGTTTTTAGATTCTTTTTAATATCATATGCTGCCATATTATTCTTTATCTTTTCGACTTTTAGTAAGTTCCATTCAACATTACCAATAAAGTCGTCCCATTTCACATTAGGTATATATACTTTACATTATTTAGTTTTTACTTTAATTTATAGTGATACTACTCGCACCTGGCATGTCATCTATATCGAATCTTTCAAACTCAATATCTTTGAGATCTACAGGAGGCTCTATACGACCGATAAAAGTGTAGTTATTAATTACAGGATTGATACCAACAGAAAAACATGCTCTTTGGATAGACACCAATTCTGCATCAGTACATTTTTTGTCAACGCGAGCTCTGATTATTACTTTATTCCAATCAATTATTATATCCTTAGGTTGTGCTTTCTTACCCTTATTACGTCTTCCTCCATCCTTAGGTATTATAAACAAACGCAACTCTTTTTCGTAGGTATAAGCGTCACGCTTTAATGACAAAAGATTCAGAAAAGAGTCTATTGTAAACGAACCGAAATATTCTTTATAATAAGGCTTATCTTTCTTGTGCAAATCAAGTATTATATTCTCATGCTCATATTTTATGATTTTTTCTTCAAATCGATAACCTGAGTTTCTTAGTTGTTTCCTTAATTCTACAATATCTAACTCCAATTGTAGGCAATGTGCCCCTAATCCTTGACCATTAGAATAAACTTTCCAGGCAGCCTCACTATTCCTTTCCCTTGTTAAACAAGTTGCAAACAGTTGAGGCGTATTGCCTACTGCTTCAGGAAAGTTATAGTTGGCGCAATAGAACCTTTGTTCAAATTTATCATTCCATTTACTTGGTTCGAAGAAGCGCCAAGTTTTACAATAAAGAGAAGTGAGAAAAGCATCCAAAGTCATATATTTATAGACCTTGGAATAGTACATTTTATCTTCATTTGAAATAGAGAATGATCCTTCTGTTTCTTTTTTAAATTTATATGCTATCTGCCGAGCGGGTGTTGTTTCTGATCTGGAAAAAAACGATGTAGATTCCGCTTTTTCAATAACCAGAATTATGACATCTTTCTCATTAACTACTTCATGAGTAATGGAGTATGTTATACCTATTGTTAGCTTTTTGATTGCTAAATCAATGTTATTGATGTATTGTTGATAATTCCCCGATATACCAACAACTGACATAGTTCTCTCATCAACTCCAAATATTATCAATCCGCCTTCATTGTTAGCCATAGCTACAATTAGACGTACAATGATATCTAAATTACGTGGAACATTGACTTTAAACTCTACGAGCCTTCCATCATCCAATTGTCCATCTACGGGTTTATTTGTAATTAAATGTACTTGTTTAAGATCTATCATATTATATATTATTAAATTGTTAATCATTTAATCACTCTCCATACTCCACATAATGCCTGTCATAGCTTAGGGCTCCAAGGATGCCCCAACCACCTTTGACATTTCCATATATCTGCACAGGCTCTGCATAGGCATCATTATAGGTGAGTCGATAAAGTTCTGCAGACTTCAGATAGTGATACAGTTCTGGACTGATGGCTTGGAGTTCTATCATTACTTGAGGTGGTAGTGGCCCATGTTCCTGATTTGAGGTGGAGGTCATAGCTCCAAATAATTTCTTTCGCATCTTAGGACTGTCTACAGTAAAAGTATATCCGCCAGAATTTATCAGTGAATCATCGAATACGTTAGAAAAATAAGGCTTCCATCCACCAAAGCCTTTGGAAAGGCGTTTGTCCACAAAGATTTCGTCATCAGAGAAATATACATCCTGCATCTGATAGCCAATATAATTATAACCTGAGATTTCTGTTCCATCTTCACCACTTCTGTGCCACCAACCTATTACATCCCTTTCACTCCTTACCCTCAGCCTATAATAATGCTGGCCTTGCTGTTTGTTAATTCTACAGTTAATACGCATAATAGTATCAGTGCGGAATATGTATCCGTCCACTTCCCAATACGGATTCTCTGCCAGTACTTCAAGGTTCAAGATTTCTATTTCAGGCTTTGAAGGTACAACGGTTTCTGCACGAAGTTCCTGTCCATTTGCAGTAGCCTTCACCACAATGTGATCCCCTTCCTTTGGAACATAGTCGCATGTATATCCATAACTGCTTTCATTGAAGGTCAGCGGATAAGTCTGCTGCCCGTTGACCTCTGCAGAAACCTGGGCTTCCTTCACTGCAGATTTCTTAAAATACGAATCCTGCATATAGTCAATAGACTCACCTGCTTGCATATACCTGATGCGGTCTTCACCTATGCCTATGTATTCTGTCAATTGTGCCTTGTCAACAGCAATGGCCTTGTTCACGTAGACTATCAGCGGTGAGCCTGTCACGGCAATGGCTCCTATGCTCAAATCGCCCATATCCTCATTACCTGCTACGAAATCTAATGTACGCTCGCAGGAGGTGCCCATCAGGGCAATTATAAGTAATATAATGGTATTCTTTATTCTCATGGCTGTTCAGAGTTTTAATGTCAGACTGATGGAGGGCATGATAGGGAACATACACACGCCCTTTAGGGCACGTCGATTGTTCTGAAAGCCCCAATATACCGTAGAGATGTTCTGCTGGTTGTACAGGTTATAGATACTGATGTCGCATATCATTTCACCTATACCTATACTGCCGTGGTGGCTCAGGCTCAAATCCAGACGGTGCACGGCTGGCAATACATAGCCGTTGCGTTTGCCATAGGTGTTCATGCGTACCACATGAGCCACGTAAGTGTTTTCATAGTACCCGTCTGTAGTGGTCTCATAGGCGGGGTTCTCAGGATACCATTGTCTCTGGTACCCGTCAGCCAGTGGCATATAGTTGTTGAACTCGTCGAATACAGGACTGGGAACGGAGGTGGAAGCGAAGGTTGCCCTGCGTCCACTCTGGTAGGTCCAGGCAGCAGACAGGTCCCAGTTCTTGCTAAGGCGCTGCGTGATGCTGATGTTGAAGTTGTGCCTGCGGTCACCTATGGCATAGAACTCGCGTCCGTTACTCAGCACCATTCCTTCACGGTCGAAGGTGCGTAGCGCCTTGCTCCATGTATAGCTTATATGGCCAGTTGTGGTGCCAATGGTCTTCTGTACCATCAGCTCCACACCGTAAGCCTTGCCTTTCCCTTGGGCAATGGCATCATCCCAGTCACTGCTTCCAAGGAGTGAGGCTCCTTCCTTGTAGTCCACCACACCATCCAGCCACTTGTAATAGCCCTCCACAGAGAGCTGGATACCGCTGCTAAGGTCTTGGTTGTAACCCAGTGATAGCTGGTCTGAAATGCCCAGATCCATATTCTTGAAGAGTGGTATCCATACATCCGATGGGTTGGTAAGGCTACTATTACTTAGCAGAAAGACGCCCTGTGACATACGGGCGTATGAGGCTTTCAGGGAGATCCCCTTTGACAGGAGCATACGCAGGGAAGCACGTGGTTCTATGGCCAGCTTCATGCTTCCTTCCACTCCGTAACCCTGCAGACGGATGCCTACATTGGCCTTCAGCTGTTCGTTGATGTCCCAGTCGTCCTCCACATGTGCGGCTATCGTCGTCACTGTATGGCTACCCTTTAAGCTATTTGATAATTGGTTTTCCGTGATTGTATAGCGGTCGTCTCCAAGTCCTATGTTCTTTGCAACATCCTCGTTCGCTGCAGTTTTCAGGTAGGTGTAATAATCGGAACTGAACGATGGCGAGAGTCGTTGGCTGCCTATCTGCAGACCACCCTGCACTTCATGCATCCCACCTATCAGGTAGGTAAGGTTAACCTTGGCTCCCAAGTCATGGATTTCTGAACGATAAGTTGTCCTATAGTCAGAATTATGCAGCGAGAACAGTTCCGCAACATCCTTACCGCCACTGAAGGGGTTCAAGCCTACTTTATTACTCTTGTAGTTTAAATAACTCAGCTTGTTATTGTAACCGCTGTAGCTCAAAGATGCGTCAAGACGCAAGTCTGGGCTGAACTGATGCGTGTATACCAATCCACCCAGCAGGTTACTCCATCTGTCCCTTGTCTCACTCCGTTCAATAATATCTATGAAGTACGGTCTGTATTCAAAGAACTGGGCAGTCTCGTTAGGTGTGGCATTGTTCACGTCGTGCCCCATATAGAACACTGCTGAGAGTTTGTCGTTATCAGAGAACCTGTGTGTCAACTTGGCATTTACATCCCAGTAGCGCATGTGGCTGTAGGCGTTCATCTGTCCTGGGTTGTCATAAATCACTTCCTCGAGCATCGGCTTCACGATGGCACTGAAGTAGGATACACGTGCAGCGATGTTATAGGAGGTACGCCCCTTCCAGAGTGGTCCTTCAGCTTGAATGCGTGAAGCCAGCATGCCTGCTGTGACAGAAAGGCGATGTCTTTCCATATCTCCCTCGCGCAGGCTCACATCCACCACGCTGGAGAGGCGACTGCCATAGCGGGCAGGGAAAGCGCCCTTGTAGAGCACCACGTCATCTATCACATCAGCATTAATGGCGGAGGTGAAGCCCTGCAGGTGTTCAGGGTTGTAGAGAGTGATTCCGTCTAATGTGAAGAGATTCTGGTCGTAGTCGCCACCACGTACGAAGATACCTGAACGCCCTTCACCACTGCTCTGCACACCAGGTAATCGCTGTAGCGACTTCAACACATCAACTTCACCTAACAGTGCTGGCATACGTTTGATTTGTTCAGCACTTACGGCTATGGCGCTCATCTGCGAGCTTTGCACGCCAAAGTTGTGGCGCGTGCCATAGACCTGCACTTCACGCAGGTTCTGTGTGTCCTGCTTAAGCTGTATGTCCAATTTGGTATCACGTGTCAGTGTTACATTCTGAGTTTCTGAAGCATAACCTACATAGCTGAATACCAGTTCCAGAGCCCTGCCACTGGGCAGGGTGATGGTGTAGTTTCCTTGCGAATTGGTAGTGGTGCCTGTGCGTCGATTGGTGTTATATACTGTCACGCCTATCAAAGGTTCCCCCGTCACAGCATCCGTTACCAGTCCGCTCAGTACCACGTTCTGGGCACTGAGCGGAAGACTGAGGAACACGGACAAGAATATCCATAATATATGATGTCTTACATTCATTAATCAGGTTTTACATTTAGTTCATTTACCTTTCAATAATGACAAATGTAAAAAACGGTCTAATCGTATTTGTTTCAGTACAAAACTATGCCGAGCAATGATTTTGTGATATTACTACCATATAATTTCCCGTCAATATGCAAGAAGCAATTATCAATATCACCAGTCTTAAAAAATAAAGTATAGCCATACTGATTTAATATATCTACATCATCATCATTGTCATAGAAAGTCCATGTAAGATTCATATTAGAACCTCCAGTTGTGGTTGAGAAGTAAGCATAATAATTAGTATTTGGTTCCATATATACCGTATGGTTGGGGTATATTTCGGCACCATCTGACGAGCGTACCACACGGATGCTGCAATGATTATAATGAGGACCGTTTATACCTATATCGTACCTGCTTTGGTGTGAAATATAAGTGCCTGAACTATGGAAATTTGCAATTATTGTAGCATCGGCGGCAATATTGGCATTTTTCAATGTTAGTCTTAGGGTAGTATCGGGGATAGTATCATTAATTATTCTATTGAAATAACTTGTGTTATAATTCCATAAAATCGTGTCATTTATAGATGGACGGTCAACAGAATAAATATATTCATTTGTACCAGTAATAATCTTTGGTCCAGAAATAGCAGGCCCTATTGGATATCGAAGGGGTATCTCCTCGTCATCAGAGCTATCTTCGTCCGCACGAGTAGAAGCCAGTTCATCCTGAACTGCGCTTTCGTTAATCACTTCTTCCAAACCATTCTGGCAGGAAGCCACTAATAAGCCTAAAGTAAGGCTTGCGAATAAAATGAATGTCTTTTTCATAATAGTATTTTTTTGAAGGTTCTCACAAAAATAATATATGATAAAAAGACCATTATTACCAATTTGTTGAATTTTTGTTGAATTCTCAATAGAAGTCTATATAGGAACAAAAGGAGGGGTGAGCATTATACTCACCCCTCTTCATTTTAATAAATGGTAATCCAAACTTCTTGCCCAGATTTTTCAGCATACCGCAGTTTTTCCATTACCTTTTCCAAAGCGACTTTGGAGTAGATTAGCCGTTCATGTGGCAATAGGGTGCCAACCAAGATGCAGCCTTTGGTACTGCGCACGTCACGCCCTTCATGAATCATGATGCCACTGAAGTGTGGCACATTCTCCAGATAGGGACGCTGCGCCTTGAAACGTGTGGAATAACCTATCACACAGCGATATTCCCCTTCGGGGATGGCCGTCTGACCATACACTTTCTTTTCTTTCTGCCAGTCTATGCAATGAGGTTCCAGTGTATCACAGACCTTTACCCCATTGCAGTAGAGACATCCTAACGTACAATCCTCCTTACGGGCCATACGTTTCAGTTCCCAGTCAATCCTCGTAGTTTCCTTCTTCGTTCTCATCATTTTTCCTCCACAGATTCCAAAGATTTACTACAAAGTTCACTATCTCTTCCACAGCCTTCATGATTTTCATGAACGGCACTTTAATCAAATTATTCATCATTTTTTGTTTTTTAGTTTAACCTTGTCAAAGTACCCAAGGCATTAAAAGCTGGCCAGCATACCGATACCTTTTTGCAATGACGATGCAAACTTATGGTATCTATAACTTCAGATTATACTCAAAGAATTCAAAGAACGCAAAGAAAGCTACTTGCTATCAAGGAATCCAATTTCTTGAAATCTTTTCAGCGTTTATTCTGGAAAAATGGATGTAAGCAAATTTGCGTTTCCAGAAAGTCGTATTGTCTTTTCAACAATTCTGCGTCAGCTCTATGCTTGAATCCGAATGGTATGTTAAATACATCAAGTTCATATAGCTTAATTTCCTTTCCATCACAGCAAAAGGCATTATAACAGTTCATCATTCTCACATAGTTTTTTCGAGCTGGATCATAGTTCAAGCCAGTGCACTGATGCAGAAACCGCCCATAGGCAGAATACTTCATCTGTGGCTTATCACCATGAACTATCAAACCTTTTCGGTCAAGAATCTGATAAAGGAATACTGCGAAGCGTGGAGTGGGTATCACATATTTAGTCAAATCAACTTCATCATTATCTATTCTGCGTCCACACAAATAATCTTTTACGGCTTTCAATAGTTCGTCTTCATTAACGCCTTTTACTAATAGTACGTCTTTTTTACGACCTCGTGCTGTATGTGTTTGAATGAGATGTTGGTTTTCTGCATTGTATATATGGCTTCTTTTTTCGATGATTGCGACTCTTTCCTCCAATTTATTGATTCTCACTATAGATATTTCTTCTCTCCTTTTACTCTCTGCCAAATGCTCAATAATGGCTTTGAAGAAAACTATGCCAGCCTCTATAAGATGTGCAGAGAAGACTCCTCGTAGGGAGTATAAAAATACGTGTCTTACCATCTGACAATCTTTAAAAAACGGCGCAAAATTAGTTTGTTTTTTCAAAAACGCAAGGCTTTTTCGCCAAAACGTCCACGATTATTAAAAAAATACTTCAATATTATATATAGTAATGCTGGACATTTCCGTGAAAAAGCCTTGTGTTTCTGAAAACTCGTTCGACTTTTAGTAAAAAAAGAGCCTTACAGGTATTAGTTATAACACTATTTACTTACCTTTGCGCAGAAATAGACGGGCATTTGATGAAAAATTGTATTTATCTGGTATTGTCGTTTGTGCTGTTTTGCGTGGCATCCTGTCACCACAACCCATCCTATCCGTCCTCATTATTAATGGCGGATAGCCTGACGTATGTGGCACCACGACAGGCTTTGCAGATGATTGACAGCATCAGGGAGGAAATGGCGCAGGCAGACAAGCCTACCCGCATGTATCATCAGCTTCTCTCCGTCAAAGCACAGGACAAGGCATACATCCCCCATACATCCGATAGCTTAATGCTCTCCCTTGTGGATTATTATGAACATGAAGGCGACAAATCACTACTCCCTGAAGCTTACTACTACTTAGGCAGTATCTATAGGGATCTGAAGGATGCGCCAAGGGCATTGGATGCTTTCCAGAAGGCATTGGATGTAGTAGATAAGACACCTTCTTCTTTACTGCGGATGATTCATAACCAGATGGGATGGCTCTTCTATAGGCAAAAGATGTATGATGAAGCAATGACTTCTTATCTGCAGGGCTATCGTTGCGACTCATTATTGAAAGATACGTTTGAAATGAGTAGTGACCTGATTAATATTGCATATATTTATCAATGTAAAGATGATTCTTTAAGTTCTTTGAGTTCTTTATTTAAAGCTCGAGAGTTAGCCAAAAGTATAGACAGTCAATTAATGCTCGATGAGGCAGATATTCAGATAGCGGGACTGTTTATAGAAATGGGTAAGGATGAAAAAGCTAAACAACTGATACAATCACCACTGAAACGTGCCATTCCCAGCAACATCAGCAGTATTTATTCCATTGCTGCAAAGGCCTACCTTCATGTAGGAGAAACAGATTCTGCCTCTTACTTATTTAAGGTATTACTAAAAGAAGGTAACATATATGCTCAACGTGCAGCTTATGAAGGGTTAGCAAACATTGCCGTTAAAGAGAATGATATGAAAAAGGCTGCTGATTATTTCATGCATTTTAGGCAAACATCTGATTCTATCCAACATATCTCTGCCATAGAGAGTGTTGCTCAGATGAAATCTCTTTATGACTATCAGCTGCGAGAAAAAGAAAATCTGCAATTACAGCAACAGAAGGAACGCCTTCGCAACAATTTTATTATAACCGCATTAATAGGTATCATTCTTATCACACTCTTGACAGCATCAGTGTTCTATTATAGAAGACGCCAACACTTATTAGCTCTACAAATGAGTTTGATGAAACATCATACTGAAGAGCAATACAAGAAGACGACTGCTTATATAGAGCATAATAAGGAGGAAATTGTTAAACTGACTGAACAGATAGCGAATCTTCTGAAAGAGATCAATGTAGAAAAGGAGGTACACCATAATGAGAAGCAAACCTTGTTAGAAGAGCTGGAACTTCAACGTCAGAAGATAGAGCAGCAAAATAGATTGGCAGAAATTGAGATAAAGGAACGCTCTGAAGTTGAAAAAAAGATATTAGCGTCTGAAATATATCAAAAGTTGAAACTATCTATTGATTCAAAGTCATTAATCACAGACGACATGTTAGGGCAACTAGGAGATTTGTTGAACAAACACTATCCTAATTTTAAGTCAGTTATACAATCATCAGACCTAAGCAAGATAAACTATGCTATCTGTATGTTGACCAAAATAGGTATTCAATCTATAGATATTGCTACTCTTGTTGGGCGTGAAAGATCAACCATTACCAAAGCCAAACCGAAAATATACAAAAAGATAACCGGTCTTGATGGAAAAGTTACTGACTTTGATAATTACATACAGTTGGTATAATTCAACTAATATTTAACAGTCCTCTACCACCATAGAAAATCCGAACTGGAACACCTTATTATAAATAAAGAAGAGATGTTCAACTATATGCGGAGGTGGTAAGTAGATGTATATTATATTCATGTTTGGTTAGGTTTCTGAATAATTATTTCTATTTTTGCATCCAAATTTTATTATTATGAAAAAAGCGACAACTATAGAACAACAGATTATTCTTCTTAGAAAAAGAAACGTGGAGATTTTGGATAAAGAAAAAGCAAAGGAAAACCTACTTGATATAGGATACTATCGCCTTGGATTCTACTTTTTCCCTTTTGAGGTTACCTATCCACAACTGAAGAAGCGTGACCATCAGATGAAGGCTGGGACAAAGTTTACTGATGCTGTGGCTCTTTACTATTTCGACTTTGACATACGTAACATCTTTATGAAGTACATTAGCAGGATAGAAGTGGCATTCCGCACCTATATGACTTATACGCTTAGTAATAGGTATAAGCAAGACCCATGCTGGTTTGTCAATCCAAACATAGTTGATCAGTCCTTCGTGGACAATTTTGACAGCAGTTGCTATGACGACATAAGGAAGAATGCAAACATCCGTCGCCATCACAAGCACTATAAGACAGACAAGTATGCCCCTGCGTGGAAGACGCTGGAGAACATGACGCTCGGCAGTATGCTGACGTTATATACCAGTTTGAAGAGTGTAACCGACAAACGGGACATTTCGCTTTATTTCGGTGTAAACCAGACTGCGGTCTTTGAGAACTACATGGAAACGATACGCTGCATTCGCAATATCTGCGCGCATGGCTCAGTATTGTATGACTCTAAACTTTTCCATGAGGTCAAACGAGGCCCTGCTGGTAAGATAGAGGCAGACGAGAAATACAGGTTAGGTGCTGCCATCAAGGTTATTTCCTATATGATTGGCAGAATTTCGAGCAACAGACAACATGACCTCATCATCGAACTCAACAAGGCATTCATGGCTTTGAAGAACAAGGGAGCAGGGCTGCAGCCTATCGTGGAAACTGCCACGCATATGGTATGGGATTTAGCCTCTATTTCACAGCTTCAGGCTACAAAATGATGAAAAAAAGAAGGACTCTTATTAAGAAAAGTTGCATTTAATTTGGTGGGTTAAGATAAAAATACTAATTTTGCAGTGTCAAAAAGTGCCAGTGGTTTCCTTTGTCGTACCATTAACACTTTAAAAGGATTAAATGTGGCTCACACCTTAGCCGTGTGAGCCACTATCTTTTTTGTGCATTCTATTATAAACAATACGACACCCCCAAATCCATTCAACAACCTGATTTCTCTTTATAAACCAATATGATCAATTGGTAGATCTTAAGGTATGAACTAAGAATTCAACAAAAATTCAACAAAAAAGTAGCAAGACCTCTTTTCCGATACCCTATTTTTGTAAAAATCAATATTATTATTCACAAAAATAGTATCCGTATGAAAAAGTATTTGTTAACCTTATTTTGTTTTCTTAGCCTGTCTTGTATGGCTCAAGAGATACCCGTGAATTTGGAAGGAGACCCGCCTGAAAATCCTCTTGAGCCTCATCGTTCCATTATCCAACTCCCAGAGTTAACTTTCGAGGACAATAACCTCTACATCTATGCACCTTATTATATAGAGAGCGTGACTGTATTGGTTAAAGATGTATCTGGTAATGTAATCTACATTTATACTGCTCCTATGATAGCAGGTAGGAATACCATTGTGCTTTCTGACACTGTAAGTGATGAAAAGTATAGTGTGGAACTGTTGTTCGATGAATGGCATTTGACAGGCTATTTCTAATTCTCCATACCTTAAATGTTTCCTCCCCTGTCTAAGGGGGAGGGATTTAAGGTATAAAATAAACATATCATATTATTAACTTTTTGAACTAACTACTATGAAGAAGATTTATTATTTATTTGCAAGCCTTACATTAGGTTTACTTATGGCTTCCTGCCAAAATGGTTTGGAAGAAGTGATTAACGAAAGCATCGTTCAAGATGAACTGGCAACTACTCGTGCGGAAAATGTGGAATCTTTAGATGATTTAGAAGCAGTTATGGAGCAAACTCGCTCTGTGGATTTGGACATAGAAGGTTACACTATTATATCAGGAATAAATCAAATACAATATGAAGTTACTTCCGATGACTTAAATGTGAATAATTTCTATATAGACTGGGATTATAATTCAAGTATTTTGTATGAAACAGATGGAGGTGACGGTCATGACTATATTAAACTTAGGTTGGTATCATCAACAAATACTAGTGACACCTATTTGAGAGTCTATCTCAGAAATACAACTACATTGGCTATTGAATATGCTACAACAATCTACATAGGTTGTAATGGTCCTCGAGCTAATACATCCAGTGTACGTGTAGTACGATCTTCTGATGGAGTGGAAGTGTATCCTGCGCTTGTAGGTCTAAGTCCTGATACTTGGTATTATGCATATTTCACTAACACGCAGGTTCCTAACATGACACTTCAATGGGATTTCAACCACGCTACAGTAAATATTAATTATGGATATACCGTTTACTTCAAAACGGACAGCACCGGGTGGTCATTTTTGAATATTAGTGGAATGATGCCAGGGTCTTCTGTCTATAAACACCTATTAGGTGTTACCCTCTATGGTGAGATTAATACCAATAGTATCACCGAAGAAGAGAGTAACGAACAAGGTGAAGAAGATGTATAATTTTTTGAGGAGTTCTTTATGAAACTAATGGAGCACTTTGCATTGCTGCTTATGATTGTGGCTATGCCACTCGTCTTTTCATCTTGCAGCAGCGATGACGAGCCAAAACCAGAGCCAGAACCAACGCCTAAGTCATTCTTTGAGATTGAAAAAGGTAGCTACAAGGTCAGCTCAGAAGCACAGACTATCGAAGTTCTGATCCATACAAACATCAAGGTTAGTGCCACTACGGAAGGGGAAGACAGCCAATGGATTACTATCACTAATGTCCTGCAGGACGATGATTATCTGACATATCAGGTGAACGTGAAGGAAAACACAGATAAAAAAGAGAGGATCGGAAATTTGGTGTTTAGCTCGGCATCAGGTAAAGAATCATTAGGAGCCAACACCATCGTGATAATTCAGTCTGGTGTCATCCCTTGACGGATAAAAGTGTGGTTGCTTTTGATAATTGTTTGTCATTATTTATCATTATTTATAATCTAATTATTATGGCGAAGGAGATCAGACGTCGTTCAACTTTGCTGGGGCTGCTCATGCTATTGAGCATGCCCCTTTACGCCCAAGACGTGGCAAGGGACTCCGTCTTACATGAGGTGGAGGTAACAGCCCAAAGGCACAGCTTCAGTGCTAAAAGTCTGCAGATGAGCGCTGTTTCCATTAATGCAGAACAAATTAGGAAGGTTCCCTCCCTAATGGGTGAGGCAGATGTGCTGAAGTCGCTACAGATGCTGCCTGGCGTGCAGGGCGGCGGTGAAGGACGCGTAGGCATCTACGTGCGTGGAGGTGACTATGACCAAAACCTCTTCATGCTTGATGGTATCACTCTTTATAACCCTGAGCACTTGCAAGGCTTCACCTCTGCCATCAACTCAGACCTGATGGACGATGTCGTGCTTTATAAAGGAGCATTCCCCTCTCGTTTCGGAAGCCGACTCTCCAGCATCATTGACATTTACTTACGTGAGGGAGATATGGAAAATTACCATGCCTCTGTTACTGCAGGTATGCTGGCTTCGCGCATTCAGGCAGAAGGTCCGATGTGGAAAGGGCATACCTCCTTTAATATAGGCGCGCGCATGAGCTACTTCAATGCCTTGGTGCGTCCGCTACTCGAAGAAGTGGTATATGACAATCCCGGGCAGATGAACAACTACGCCCACATGAAGTACCACGACATCAACGCCAAGCTGACGTATCGTTTCAGTGAGAATGCAAAACTCAATGCCATATTCTATTATGGCTACGACCAGAACAACACCACGCCCAACGAGACGAAACAACATTATGAATATAGCGGCCAGGAAGCTTATACTTTCATAACAAAGACCAGTTTCACTGATAACCAGAGGAATGACTGGACGCTCAACCATTGGAATAACCTGCTCGGCGGTCTTAATTTCAGATATCGTCCTAAGGAGGCTTTCCAGTTGGATGCCAGCATAAACTACAGCAGCTATGACTATGAGCTTTCACATCTCTCTATGCAGGAAAACAAGGTACAGCTGGACCGTTGGGGACATGGCATTGATTCTGCTGAGCTTTATTCTCATAAGTCAACATATCGCAACACTACCTATAAGTCTGGGATAGAAGAATGGACTGGCAAAGCTGACTTAACTTTCAACCTGCAAGGCACTCACGAATTACACGTTGGTGTTCATGGTAGTACGCAGTTGTTCCAGCCTTCGGTAATGACAGATTACCATAGGGAACTGAAGCAGGCACTCAGCGAGGAAATTGTCTGGAACATAGGACTTGGGGAAGACAGGTACACGTTTTCAGAAAATGACAGGAACAGTAGACTTGAAGGTGATTTCAGGCTTAACAGTTTTTCTGCCTATGCAGAAGATGATTGGAACCTCACTAACAGGCTAGAAGCCAATGCAGGCCTGCGTCTGCAAGCCTATGAGGCAGACGGTAAGAAACACCTTCTAATAGAACCTCGTGCCTCACTACGTCTGATGTTAGACGATAATACCTCTGTAAAGGCATCTTATGCCCGAATGTCACAAGGTATGTTCCTACTTACAAGCGGCAGCATAGTTTCACCCTCGGAAGTATGGATACCCTTGAACAAGGATATGAGTCCAGGAGTGTCCGACCAATTGTCGCTGGGTGTAAACCACGACCTTGCCAGTGGGCTCCAGCTCTCTTTGGAAGGATACTACAAGTGGCTGGACAATGTAGCCGAATATCGAGAGGGGCTATCGTTCATGACGGTAAATGACTGGAACGATGCCATTGCCCAAGGCCAGGGCAGGGCGTATGGAGTAGAATTTCTGGCGCAGAAGACTGTTGGTAATACCCGTGGGCACGTGAGCTATACCTGGAGCAAATCGATCCGCACGTTCGACCGCCCAGAAATGGAACTAAACGGCGGGCGCGAGTTCTATGCTACAGGTGATCACCGCCATAACTTTAATATCACAATCACACAACGCTTAAGCAAGAACTGGGATTTCACTGCTGCGTGGACATATCAGAGCGGAAAGCGTACCAACATTGCTGCTTCTACCGTGAGCCATGGACTACCTGATGAATACAATGCCTATTTCCCAGGATCTGTGGAATCAACAACATACTCTGGTGTAAACTATGATCTAAACCCAGCCTTCGCTCCAGCCAACGTTGTTTATCAACAAGGTACTTACGTGAACCATCTGATACGTATGGACACATATTACCAGCGCAACAGCTACCAGCTACCAGCTGTTCATCGACTGGATGTGAACTTCAGTCATCATGGAAACATAGGCATCGGTGAGATGATCTGTGATGTAGGTATCTATAACCTGTATAACAGGCAAAACTTGTCGTCTGTCTATTGGGGCTACAAGAATAACCGACTATCGCTCAAGGGCGTGTGCCTCTTTCCCATCATGCCTTACCTCAGTCTAACCCTTAAACTCTGATTATTATGAAAAATAGGATAATTAGTGTATTAACTTGTTGCTTCTTAGTACTGACAGCCTGTGAAAAGGAAGTGGAATTCAATGCACCTGATACTGAGGCTATCAGCAACGTGACAATAAATGCCATAATCGCAGCAGATGAGCCTCTTAAAGTGTACCTAAACAAAATGTATTCTGTAGGAAAGGTACCTCTGTTAAACATTGGTTATATGTTTCCCTTTTCTAATAATGATGGTTTGGCCGACTACCAGAATGATGACTATTACAAAAAAACTGCCATATTTGATGCCGATGTAAAGGCAGTTGTCAATGGACAGCAAACATATACGCTTACGATGGCAGCCGACACTATGGGGTATGTATGCAATTACCGCCCACAAGCAGGTGACCATATAGAAGTGCAAGCAGAGGGCCTGCATGTGGAAACCACCGTACCAACCAGTCCTAAGATAGAGATACTGGACTATAAGGTATTGACAGAGAATCCCTATAGAATGATGGAAGGCATGACCTATGAGACAGATTCTATCATGCGTATCACCTGTCGCATTCCTAGTTCTAATACCAATCAATATTACCGTTTGCGTGTCAGGGGTGAAAGAAAGTTATTTACACATACATGGACAGATCCTTGGGCATACTATTTGATGCAAGACATCTATTTTTCTGAAGACGATTTGTTTGTTGACAACAGGCTCTCGTCAGGTTTTGGAGGATGGCCAGCCTATTTCAGTAGCGTTTTCGACATAACACATAAGGGAGGAGAACTTACCTTCTCGTTAGATAGTCCCAAGCCAGAAGAATATCGTGGACCGAGTAGCTATTTTAAAGGTAAAGAGAATATTATGCGGCAACAGGTATCAGAGCCCGACGTCCCTGCCCGTGTGATGGTGGAGCTGCAAGCCCTCTCTCCAGAACTATATCACTACCTAAAGTCTGTAGAGCTGTTCCGTATCACTGAAACTGATGCGTTCTCAGAGCCTGTGCAGATCTACAGCAACGTGCAGAACGGTTGGGGTATCTTTGGTGCCCTAAGTTATGACAGGCACTTTGTGCAGTATGGAGATTGATTATAGAATTCAACAAAAATTCAACAATAATATAAGGATGCAGTGTGGTAACTTCATTATCTTTGAAAAACCTTTTTTTGACCATGCAAACTCCATAATCTTACCAACAGCGATGTGTATCCTGAACTTGTGCTGATATGTAGCAATGTTGAAGGTGGATGATGCATCTTTGGTGCTCTGAGTTATGATGGCCACTTTATGAAGTAAAAGGAGTAAAAGAATAAGATATAAACATGCATAAATATAAAAACAGAAGTAATATGAAAGCTAAATCATTATTCATGTGTTTGCTGCTGGCATTGCTGACTGCTTGCAGCAACAATACAGAATTGGTGCTGGAGCCCGAAGTGCAGAATTCCGTCAAAGGTACAGAAACAAGAGATGCTGATGATGGTACTTATTGGTGGTTATGGTCTAAATCCCAGAAAATACATTTCACGTACCTCGATACCAAGGCGTGGATCTATTACCACCCTTCAAATAAAGAAGTGATAATTCAGAAGTTGGCTGAGAGAGGCCTTGAGTTAGAATGGGAATATGAGTACTCATTAGGATATAATCCTGATATTTATACTAATAAAGGAGAGAATGCTTATTTCTATGCTGAATGCGTGTGGAATGAGGTTTCTGCCAGTTATAAGAACATCATTGACATACCAGAGATATTAGATGCATGTCCCAATATTCAATTTGAAAAAGGGGCTGATAAAGAATGTAATGGTACAAGTGCAATCTATATTAATACCATAAGCAACGAGGTGTTGCAAGAAATAGCCGAAGAATATAAGGTTCATATAGTCGGTACGCGAGATGATGAAACAACAAAGATTAGTTTTGTAATCTGCGACAAGAACTCCAAAGGCAATGCTTTTGAGATAGCTAGGGATCTTTGGGAAAAGAACCATATTGGTGCAGAACCAGCATTGGGCAATAGTATCCTGCCTTGCTAAACTATAATATATTACAGACAAATTAAAGAACTATTATATATGCTTTACATGTCATTTAATCTTGTTATAAAAAAGAAATAATATGAGAAACAGAATTATATTTACATTATTGGCATTAATTGCTTTAGTGGTTAATGCTTGTCAGGATGTTCTTTTAGAGAATTCTTTAGACAACTATGACGGAACTGTAAATACTCGTAGCTTAGATGAACAAGAAGATTTCTATTGGTCTGAAGGAAAGAAAGTACACCTAAAGAGGATTGACAACAAATCCTTTATTATGTTTAAATCTTCAGATAAAGAAGCTTTAGTAACAGCAATGTCTGAGAATAAAATCATTATAGACGAATCAAAGATAAGAGAATATAGCTATTCAGGGACAGATATGTCTGGCAAAGCTGCAAAAGATTTCTTAGATTATTGTTGGGCAGAAGTAGATGTAAACGATTCCA
Source organism: Bacteroidaceae bacterium (assembly GCA_017650045.1). Lineage (GTDB taxonomy): Bacteria > Bacteroidota > Bacteroidia > Bacteroidales > Bacteroidaceae > Bacteroides. The sequence goes on from JAGCFP010000008.1 coordinate 36,420, forward strand.
TTGCTTACAGCTATCCTGAAACTGTTTATTCTGCTCCCTATTATACAGGTAGTAGTAGTTATTTATTTCCATTGACAAATTTAATATATGTTACATTGAGAGACGATGGAGACATAAATAAACTGGAAAGATTGGCTGAGGAGAATAATTTAGGTATTATTGGAAAACATAAAGGTGTACCGCATCTGTATATAGCATCATGTACAAAAGAGTCAAAAGGGAATGCTTTGGAGATGGCCAATGTATTACATGATAGTGGCTTTTTTGAAGAAGTAGAACCAGCTTTTATTAATATATTTCCCCAAGATCCAGTAGATAATATGTTTTCTCAGCAATGGAATTTGAATCATACTGGGCAACATGATTCTAACTATTCAGGCTATGATATAAAATATCTCCAAGCATCCATACCGACTTCAAGCAATATTGTGGTAGCAGTTGTAGATAATGGTGTATATTCATCCCACTCTGACATAAACCTTAATTCGTTTAGTTGGAATTCAGATACAAATTCTTCTCCAAGTGTTATAACAACATATTATGGAGATTACCAATATTTAACATATCACGGAACTAATGTAGCAGGTATAATTTCTGGTAAAACTAACAATACTATAGGAATAAGTGGCATAGCCTCATGTGCAAGTTTGATGTCCCTAAGTTTTAAATATATAAATGAGCCTTTGACAACGTCAAATGCTGCGGCTGCAATTATAAAAGCAGTAAATCAAGGAGCTGATGTTATTAATTGTTCATGGGGAGGGGGATCATCATCATCCTTAATTGAGTATGCTATTCAATATGCTGTAACAAATGGCCGTAATGGCAAAGGATGTGTTGTGGTCTTTTCTGCTGGAAATAGTGGACAAAATTCAATTTATTATCCTGCATGTCACACTCCTGAAAGACACGTGATTTCTGTAGGTGCAATCTCTTATAATGGAAAAAGAAAAACAACAACTTCTCCTGACGGCGAGGGTTGGGGTAGTAATTATGGTACTAATCTTGATATAGTTGCTCCAGGTGTACTTATTCCAACCACAACTAATGGGGGAGGTTGGGTTACTAATTTTAATGGAACTTCCGCAGCTGCAGCGCATGTCTCTGGTGCCGCAGCTTTAGTCTTGGCAAAGAATCCTGATTTATATTATGACGAGGTTGGGTTTATTTTGCAGAAATCAGCTAACAAGTCACTCCCTGGCTATACTTTCAGTTCAACCTCAAAAGCTGGTGGTACATGGAATAGTGAAGTCGGACATGGTTTGCTGAACCTGTACTCTGCCCTCTCTATGACGCAATCCGTAAGCTATCCTAATTCCGGTTCTGTTTCTCTTACAGGAGGTCAAACTACGCTAGATTCAGGTGGAAGCGGTTATGTAGGCACTACATTTACTGCCTCTCCTTACAACAGCTCATACGACTATTATTGGAGTGGTTCATATACAGGTACATGTAATAGCTGGTATGTAACTCCTAATACTGCTAATAGTCCGATTGGAAATGTCAGCGTTTATCTGAACAGCGGCCAGTCTGGCGTATTGGCTGTAACTTGCCGTGTGTATAGTAATACTTCCTTCATTGGCTCATATACACAATATGTTAATGTAAGCTATTAATGGTTTCTTTTATGATGAATTTTGTTTTAAAAAAAACTCATTACTCGTGAAATTGAATGGGAGAGGAAAAAGAAATAAAGAACATATAAAACTTCATCTTTATTCATTATTTAAAAAAGATTTTAGAATAATATTATATAATATTAAAATAATTTAGTTATGACACAAGAAGAAATTAATACAAGAATCGCTAATGTAAAAGCACAATTCCCAGATGTAGTTTTTAGATGCATGGAATTAGATAATGGGGCATTCGTATGTATAATGCGAGGAGGTCTAATGCAGGATGATCCTTCTGTATATATGGATTCTGCAGTATCGGTGTTTGTCAATCAAGAATTGCATAATGAGTTCATTGAAAAATTTCTAGATAATCCTTGGCTTCGTATTATTATCTTTGATTTTAATAATATTACTATGGAATAATTGCTTCAGCAAAGAACAATAATTGACAGTATTTGCGACTCAATGAAACATTGGGCCAATTATATCTTTGATGTAAAAAGATGAGAAATACCTAAATGAAGGAGCCATTAAATATGGAATATCGGAATATCTTGTATCTACTGAGAATTTTTACAAGAAAAACGATAGGACATTTGCTATAGGATAGCCTAAAATAATAGGTGTAAAATTTGAACAAACTCATGTGCTATTCAAGGGCAGAAGTGTTGGTTTGTATTTTAAAGTATGTGAAGGATCTTCGCTTCCACCGACACTCCCAATGTCGGAGATTATGACGGAGACATGTCGGAGACGAAACTCACTGAGTGTCAGCAGAAAATCCTCAATCTCATCAAAGAATCTCCGACTGTCACTGGCAAACAAATGTCGGATACTTTGTCGGTGAGCCAGCGTACCATCGAACGCGACCTCTCTGCAATGCGGAAGAAAGGTGTTCTGAAGCATGAAGGCAAGGATAATGATGGGGTATGGGTTTTATTATAAACAGAAATGGTAAAATGGCGCACATTTCTGTATTTTACGATAAACTGTTAATTCAAATATAATATGACTGTTGAGTACCTGAAACTTATCAAAATTGATCACGAGAACAATATTGTTCAGGAAGAACCTTTAAACAGTGAAGGCAATGTGAAAGATTATGTGATGGACATCGTTGGTCAGATTACTGACAATGCAGGAGAGAGACGCTATAGGTTTAAGGATGATGAACTCACGATGAAGACATGGATAGGCGATATTGTTAACAACAGTAATCGTGATAGCCGTGCAATGGACATTGCTAATCGTTTGCTACAAAAAGAAGATGATGCCCAGCAACGTTATCATACTATCACTGAAATACAAAAAGGTATTCTCCTGATAGCATATTGTAAAATGACCGATACAGAATATAAGATGGTCATTTGCAAAGCGGATTATACGGAGTTCATAGAAGAGACTACAGGCGAAAAGAAAAATGGTCTTCCTACGAAGAAGAAGATATTTAAGTCGTTTGCCGCCAACATCACCGTGAATGCTGGGGCATATAGCTTTGGTGAAATGGTGACTTTTGATGTGAATTCCAAACAGAGCAAATATTGGTATGATGAATTCCTTGATTTGAAAGCACTGCATGATAATGGTGAGAATACGGAAAGAGCGTTCAACTATCTGAGATCCAAGATTCTTGATCCTGTCAAGAAGAAGAGTAAGAGTGACTACTTGGTGTTGTGGAATACGACAGTAGCATATATGCGTAGTGCGGGGGAGTTCTCTATGGATCATTATGCAGATAATATCTTGGCTGTGTATAAACCGGAGGAGAACAGTTTGAACATGAATGAACAGGCAAGAAAGGCGAAAGCCCTGCCTGCTCAACATGATTTTGACAGCCGCTTTGAAAAGGTGCCTTCAAAGATAACGGCCAAGATGAAGAACGAAATCAAACTGACGAATGACATTACGCTGCTGTTGAAACAGAATATTCCTCATATTGAGAGAACAATTGTGCCCCACGAAGAAGAGGATGGTACTAAGTTCGTGATGATACAAAGCGAGGATGGCTATAAATACGCTGAGAAACTGAAGCAAATAACAGAGAAACAAGACTAATGAAAGGAAGAATAGAAGCCATAGCGCGACTATTTGGCGACAATGTAGGTGCTACTATAAAGGAGAACTTCGCACAATTGGAGTGTGAAGTAAAACTCACATTGAGAAGAACGCCAGATAAGGATATATTGCCGGTTCTGTTGCCTGCCATTTCTGACCGAGATACTTGGCGATTTCAGATGATAACAGAGGGAGATGAGGACTTGTTTGACATGCGTGCCGGTGCGAATATAGAAGAAGTCTGCAATGAGAACAAGTTACAGCCGTATTATGAAGATACTGTGACCCTCATTTACACCATTACGAAGAATAAAGTCAATGATACCTTGTCGGTATATGATTACAATCTGTTCCTCAACCATATAAAGGGCTTGACTATAACAGAGACCCTGAATGCGCTCCAAAACCAGATAGTTGAGATTTTCGTGATGGAAATATGGAGTGAAGAGTATGAACGATTTAATACCTACAGCGTTGCAGCAATAAAGAAGGGCGATGCACAGCCTAGACTGGTACTCAATAATGATAGAAAGAAGAGAAATGAAAAATGCGATGAATTGTGCCAATGGAACAATAAGTTCACCAGACTGACACCTGAGGATCTTTACATTTTAAATAGAGATGCTGATGGAGTGCTTGCTAGAATATTTGACCAATTGTGCCTATTGCTGAGTACGTGCTATGTGGCGGACTATTCTTCTTTGGATAAGTCTGGTATGACACTGAGGCTATCCGGGTACAAGATGATGATAATGGAGTTAGAGACAGTCAAGGCAAGTGTGTTGCAATTAGACACAGATTCTGTGAGACAATGGTACAAGATATATGACTGGTGCTATACAGGAGGCTACACATCAGATCGTTTAAGTATAGCTCGGAATATTATTTCACTGAATTGCCAAGACATTGATAAGCTGAAGTTGAACGAATCAACACTTGATTCTATCAAATCGAATTTCAAAATATTCGAGAAGGACAACGTGAGGCAGTATATCAAGGTAAGAAATGATGTATCGAAAACGCTCCTTGATATGCAAGAGAAGGTAAACGCGATAGTGGAAGGATTTACAGGTGATTTTCAAAAGAGTGTGATTTCACTGGGTACATTCTTTCTGACAGTTATTGTCGTACGTGTGATAGCTAAAGGTGATATTGCTGGAGCGTTTACAGGGGGGATTGCTTTACTTTCATTAGCATTTATTGTTTTATCTGCGGTTAATCTGGTGTATTCTCGAAAGACTTTAGATAGAAAAGAGAGACTTTTCACAAAGCATTATGAACAATTGAAAGAACGCTATAGTCAGTTGCTGAGTGAAGAGGAAAAACAGAAAATGTTTGAGGATAGCGATCCGAGAAAAGACGGAACTCATGCTAATTACATTCTGTGGCAAAAGAACAGGTACACATGGATATGGGCTATTGCCTTAGTCGTTTTTGCCTTGTTGGTAGCGTGGTTATGGTGTTATAATCTGTTTGAAACGTCAAATATTGGTGAAATACTAAAAGCGATAGTGAAATGCTTTACAAAGAATACATAAAAATAAAAGCCTTATCCGTGCATAGAATAGGGAATAAGGCTGCCGTGGAGGGAGTAGAATTGTCTGATTCTCCCGTAGAGCTGGACGAAACGTTGGGGGAAATACTGAAATCTTATTTCCTGATGGCTTTCAAGGATGAAGAAAGGTATAGATTCAGTCACCCGACGGATAATGATTTAAATGCAGTCTATTCTTATGCAAGTCAAGCGTTTGAGAACGATGGTACTTTTCATGAGCAAAGCAAGAACATGGCGAAATACTTGTATGAGCAGAGTGAACACCCGAATATCAAGCGTGGCGACCTTTATGTTGTGTATTTTAAAGACTGTATTCTTGATGGAGAAACCATAGATGCTATCGGACTATTTAAGTCAGAGAATAAAGATACCTATATTCATATTAACCATGTTGCCGGTGGCTTTAGCGTTGAAAGCCAAACAGGCATGAGCATTAACAAACTCGATAAGGGCTGTCTGATATTCAATATTAAAAAAAACGAAGGGTATATGGCATGTGTTGTAGATAATGCCAATAGAAGCGATGCTAAATATTGGGTGAATGACTTCTTGCAATTAAAACGTTGCGAGGATGATTTCAGGCAGACCGAACAGGTTGTGGCGATGTGCAAGAGTTTTATCACTAAGTTGCCGGAAGACTATGACAAGGCTACCAAGGCTGTGATGATGAATAAAGTGATAGAGACTTTGGGAGAATCGTCAGTTTCTATTGGTGCTATTGCGGAGAATGCATTTGAACCTGTTGGAGCAAGTGATGCTTTCATGAGATATGTGGATAGTTTTCAGGCGAAGAACGAGGTGACATTTAGAGAGTCGTTCCAAGGTAAGAAGGAATGTATTAGTAAAAGAGGGGTTAGAATTGCAACAAAGATACGGCTGGACGATAATTTTGAGTTGAATATCCTTGGAGGAGAGAAGAATATAGAGAAAGGTTTTAATAGGAACAGAGGGCAGAAGTATTATACGTTGTATTTTGATAGGGAGAAGTAATTGTGCTACGTATGGCAGACGGTAGTGTAAGTAGGACTATTCATGGCCATTTTCCTTATTATATTACTCTCAGATGGGAGACACAATTGAGGTAGAATGCACCCGTCGCCACTTCAAAGCCATCAGCGATAACGGCTACATCTACGACGTAGCCAGGGACTATAAGTCACTATATGATATTGTGACGAAGTAAATTGCTAAATTTCGGACGGTTTATTTCGGGCGGAAACTGCGTTATTTTGCAAGTTTCCGCCCGAGATGGATAAAAAACTTATTACTCTGTTCCCTTGTTCTGCCACTCATTTGCAATACTCTTCCAATCTATCTTGCGTTCCTTTGCACCAGTCCATACATTCCAATAGTCGGGATCATCTGACTGAGGACGTTGAGCTTCTGGGAGAGTTCTCATTTTTACCATAACTGGCAGCTCTGATGCCCAACCAAGCAATACAGCATATTGTGAGGGCAATGATGGCATCTCACGCAGTATCCCCCGCATATTGTCGGGCAGCAAGCGGTGAACCAACTCCTGGTCACGGTCATTAGAGATTCTATGCAACAAGAATGAATTACACTGTGACAAAACTGTGGGTGATAGTTCAGAGGGTCTTTGCGATGAAAGAACAAGGCCTAATCCAAATTTACGTCCTTCACGAGCGATTTTCTCAAACACCTTGCAGCATTGGGTCGTTGGTCCTGTGTTCTCAGCGTCATCATTATAACGTTTCACGAAATAATGAGCTTCCTCCATCACCAAGACGGTTGGCAGACAGACTTTATTCAGTTTCAGATATCTCTGTTGCGCCTCAAACACCATTCTGGCAACGACCGCAGTGATTATACTTGTTACGTCAGAGGGCAAGAGAGACAGGTCTATAATAGTCAACGATTCTTTACCATCCGAGCCAATGTATTCGTTTAGCCAATCACTCAACTCCAATGATGTATCATCTATCACCTTTTTCACCCTTACATCTGATAGCAAAGCCTTGATGCGAGGCATCAATGTCACAACATAATCCGTAGTGCACAGTATCTCAGCATTTGCTTCTATTGAACGAACAAAATTCTCACCCGTGAAAGGTATGGGACAATCCTCATCTGTGGGTATGAACTCTTCTTCTTTTCCTCCAGCTTTGAGATATACTTCTCCCATAAGCTCCACAAGTTCTTTTACTTCCTGCCGAGAGTAAGTATAATCAATGTATCCACTTCCTGTTCTGTTGGTTTTGAATGTAGTTATTTTGGCATTAAGATTATTGATAGCATCTTTTAATTCATCATCATAATCCCCTTCCACAATAAAATCTTCACTCCACTTAACTAAGCGATTATGAAAACCAAAAGCAGGTTTACTTAAGAATGGAGAGCCATCTTTGACGCTTATTTCAACTGCTTGAATAATAACTCGAATATAGTTTGCCAGTTCAATCTCCTTGGTAAAACCTTCTGAACTCACTCCACTCCTCACAGACTTCAGCGCATGCACTATAGTTGTCCTATGTGTCTTTGGCGAAGCTTTGGTGAAGCCACACCATTCATCCGTATTCCAGAACCAGAGAGGTACTTTTAACTGTTTTCTGCCGTCACCATCCTCTATATTTACGGAATAAATATTTGCCTCCTTCTTGTCTGCAAACGCCTTACTGTATTCTCCATTTGGGTCAAGCACAATAAACCTGCTGTTGACCGGAATGTCTTGCTTTGTCTTACTGATGTTTGCGCTTTCCAAGGACCACCTGATAAGCCCTGCTACAGAACATGACTTGCCACTTCCCGTATTGCCAAGAACTGCCAGATGCCTACCAAGCAGCCTATCTGGATCTATCATCACCTTGGCATTTCCTACCAGAGGACTATTGCCTATATACACTCTTCTGTTCTCGCCAGACTCAATAATCGATTTTAACTGAGTTTCTGTCGGGAGGATAACAATGTCTCCAACAGATGGAAATGTTTCAAGCCCACGCTTAAACTTATAGCTTTTTTCTGAAGCAATCAGAGTCCCAACCGGTTGTAGTTCCATCTTCCTCAATGGGAAAGGCAAATCAATCAAACCAAAGTCTTGGAATCCGCTTCGTTTCGGATATGGAGAACGTTGGATCGTTATCCACGAAACTTGCCCCACCACAAATCCCAAGTCCACGGGAATCATCACATACCCGTTAATACGTGGAAAGTTTCGAGGTGTCCCAGTATTTAGAGCCACACTGTCTGGTGACTCAATGTCCAATTGCACCTCTATCCTGTCAGGTGAAATAAACTCCACCGTCCCTACTCTCAGCGAGGCTAACTGTTCTATGGGTGTTGTTGTCATTTTGCAAGTGTTGATTGTGAAGTTTACGTTGTGGTGGTAGAAGATGTAGCGGAACCTGTCAAAGATGTAGCAGTTGCACTTGTAGAAGAAGTACTTGAAGCCGCTCCCATACGATGTTGCAGAAGTTCTGCCATGCGAATAGTGGTTCTGTCAATAGCAGATTTTGGTAAATAGTCGTTAGCCAGATTGGTAATGTTACCTAGGTTACTACCCATCAGCACAGACATCTGCGCATAGTGAGCGGATTCATAATAGAATTGTAGGATTCTTCCAATCGGGTCGTTGAAAGAAATAACGACCAGATGTGTAGAAGGAATCGTAAGCATATCATGAATAACACGGTTGATATGTTCGTCCCCAAAACCATAGCCATATGTTACCAAAGTACTGTTAGGTCGGCATATAGCCGCGGCAAAGTCTCTGAAAAGTTCTACGTAAGGATATTCTGCAGTCTCTCGATCTTTGGCAGAATTGGGATATATCATCAGCTTCAGTGAATCAGCCCCTTTCAAACCTGGAGCATTCAAATAAGGCGCAATATCATCAGCTCCAAATGGTAATCCAATTCGTCTTATTTCGTCCTCATTTTGTACCCAATCAACAGAACCGTGTAACTTGGTCAATCGGGCAACACCTTCTAAATAGCGAGGCTCACCACGTATTCCTGGTGGATTATAGTGAATATCAAGATTTAATCTTGATGAACGGAATATGGGCATCATTGTTCCCACAAACCTATCCATCAGATGAATACCTGCCAATTCTGCTCCTACCTCTATCAACCGGTCATAGTTTGTAGTAAAGATATTCAGCCTCTCGCGGTTTCCCGTTCTGCTTGCAAAGCTCAATAAAAAGTTTACCAATACGGAATAAGCATTTTCACGTTTATCATCTGCTGCAGTTGCAATAGCCTTTTCTGACTCCAAAATCGACTTGGCAAACGCACTGATGATGGCATTTAGTTCCTTTTCTAATGAATCTGCTTCCGTGCTTTTATTCAAAATCTTAAGACCACGCAATAAATCATTTGCAGTCCTAATCTGATCTTCTATATTTCCGCTATCACGTCCGCTGGCTTTTGCAGATTTCTTGGCTGCCTCTTCAATCTCGTTTTTATACGTTGTGAAAGAGCTTGCAGCCATCGTTGTGCCACCACTACCACCAGCCAAAAAACTAACGGCATTGGTTATTCCAGAACCACAGAGTAACGATAGGTGTTCTGACTGAAATAGAGAAGTCAACCATGGTTCAATACGTGTGCGGAACACAGATTTGTTAATTTTTCCATCATTCTCGGGCAACCATCCACAGCTATCTGCATTCTGTATATTACCATCCTTGTCAACGAGGATCAGCTCACGGTCATCACGAGTTTTGATAACGTTTCCGCCATTGCTAAGCACGTTTTGAGCTTCTTTTATAATACCTTCCATATTGAATTATTATTTACATTTTTATCAGGACGTTTTTTATAGATTCAAAGCATTTTTATATGCTTTCCAACCTTTCCATCAACCTCCCCAGTTCTGAGTATGTATAATCTCTGTCGCTCTTCAATTTCTCTTCCATAGACCGATTGGCATTAGCCATAGCTATTTCGAGACTACCACCATTGCGCTCAAAGTAACCGTGAAGTCCCTTGGTCTTGATGAAGAACTCTGTCGTTTTCCGATACTCGATGCATTGGTTGAGGTCTTTGAGTAATGTCTCTTGCTCGCCGTATGGACGTGAGGTGTAGCGGAAATAATAGAGAAAGAACAGTTCTGTGCAGCGGTGAGTCTCAAAGAACTCTACCTCGCAGTAAATACCTTTCTTCGGTTTGTCAATGGGCTTAGCGTACTTTGCCTTTAGCTTTTGGTATTGGGAACGCTCAGGCTCCTTGTCCTTCGTGTCCATATCGATGATGCAGAAGATATAGCTGTAACCCATAGCCACCCCCTCTGCTATCTTGGATTCCAGTTCCTTGATGTTGGTATGTTTAGGATAATCCGGCTTGATAGTCAGACGCTTGAACACGTCGCATAAGGACTTGAAGTAGAAGAACTCCGTTGTCCCTTCACCCAGGATGAGTGCTGTCTGTCGTAGTTTTCCCATATCAGTCCTCCAAATTTATAAAGATACTACCCAATTCTGGCTTGGCTCCCAATCTACCAATGCGGTATGAATTGTAAAGCGAGAGGTTCTTGTGCAAACCGAAGGAGTCACCACGGGCATATTCGGACGATGCAGTCTCTTTGTTCTTCTCGACAAACCACACTACACCTCGGTTCTCATTAATCATATCTTGTGACAGAAGGGTAGTCTCTTGACTTGTGATAATCAACTGCGATTTGTCGGAGTTGAAGATGAAGACATTGAGATAGTAGTACAGTAGGTCGTTGTGCAAATCCTCACCCAGTTCGTCAAGATAGTACACGTGAGAGTCTGTTATCATATCGTATAGAGCATCCAGAATGCGTATATATTTTAGGGTGCCTTTTGATTGCCAATTGAGAGGAACGTCAAAATCCCCATTGATAGAATGATTGACAAACGCAACAGAATCGGCTGTTGGCTTAAACAGAGCTTCCTTCATTTCTTCTGGAATATTTTCCTTTTGAATACGTTCACGATATTCTGTTGGTATAAAACGATCCTCTACAACAGGTCGATACTCCAGAATGTTCAAATCTGCCTTTTGTAGCATGGTGTTATAAAACTTTCGCTTCTTGGGGTCGTTATATGCATTCTTCAGGATTTCTACGGCACCCTTGTTCCCGTCACCATCCACATCATGGTAATTGTCCATAATCCATCCGTGAAGGATGTTGAATGGGGCGATGTCTTCTGTTAAGGCAGCTTTTCTGCAAACAGACAAAACACTATGGTTGTTCAATGTGTTCTCCCGAATACTGTCTTGGGTCTTGACCTGTAGCTTAAGGCTTGTGCCAAACTTGACATCTGCCTGTATATTTTCGCCAACAAATGAACGTTCATAGAATAATGACTTTGACTTTTTGGGATAATAGTATAAGACTTCATTCAAAATGTATTTCTCATTGAACTTTACATCATAATCATATCTGATGCCATTGGCATAGAATGACACATGCATTTCTATGGGTTCATCCTTCGTGAGAATGAAAGGAATACTACCATTTATTCTTTGGGTTGCATCAGATTTAGGCAAAACCAATAGGCGAAATACTTCATTTAAGGCAATCAACATGTTAGACTTGCCAGAAGCATTTGAACCATACAGGATACCTAATTTATACAAGAACACTCCATCGGTAATTTCTGTTACAAGTTCTGATGCGGGTCCTTTGGCTAAAAAACTTAATTCTTGTTTGTCTCGAATGGAAAGATAATTCTTTACCCAAAAATCTCTTATCATAGACGTACTTTTTTAAGGCAATTTCGTATTTCTGTTACAAAATTACGCATTATTTTTCTTACTGGCAAGTAAATTATTGTATTATTTGTAATTATCCTACGACTTTTGTTAATTTGATCGCAAATTAATCATAATGAAGTTATTCCTGCTTCAATTTGACCTTAGTATATAGATAAAGTGTTATAGAATCGTTTTTACCCATGTTGTCAATTACTATTTATAAGCAGGTACTTTCATAAGTGTGGTTTTTATTTGAATAGCATGGACTTCTCGCAAAACTGCGACATGTCGCAGTTCATGCTTTCGGTAATTTGGCGTTAAATTTTTCGGTAATTTGGCATTTTGACCTTCAAAACACATCACGACTTTTGGTAAAAAAAGAATCGGGTAGGGGTTTGCTATATTTTTGCACCGTCAAAACTGATGAGGCCCTGTGAGGTTATGAGGTGACAAGGATCCATCACCTAATAATATATAATAGGTGGCTTCATGGTTGCGACAGAAGTAAAATGAATGTAAAACTAAAAATGTAAGATTATGAGTTTGATTAAAGTAAAAACCCGATTGACAACCATTGGTTTCAACAAAATGCAGAAGTATGTGACTTCTCCTGTACGCTACAGCAACATCACTGTAGATGACCTGATTAAGTTTGCTTCAGAGAATTCTGGCATCAGCAAGGCGAACATTTCTGCCTCATTCTTTGCTATTCAGCAGCAGATAGAGCAGTTCGTATGTAATGGACACGGCATTGTGCTGGGTAATCTCGGTACTTTCTACATCAGCACGCGCTGCAAGGCGGCTGATGAGGTAAAGGATGCTGGAGCTAGCTCTGTGAAAAGCCTTGCCGTGAGATTCCGACAGTCTAAGAAACTGCGTACACTGCTCAACAACAATACTCTGCTGGAGGGTATTGAGTTTGAAAAGGATGATGAAGAGGATGACCAGACTGATACACCAAGCGGTGGCGATGGCGAGGATAATACCTCAAGCGGTCAGGGAGGCAACTCTGAACAGGGTAACGGCACTGATGATCAAGGAGGCGGTGATAGTGGCATCGGCTAATAAATAAGTATTAATCATAACAAAGTTGTAAAATATGAAAAAGAAAGAAATCGTGAAATACGTGATTCAGTTGGCCATCGCCATACTGACGGCTATCGGCACTTCGCTAGGAGTAACCTCTTGCATGTCAATGCTATGATCCTAAGACTACTAAAGTAGTTGATATGAAAACGAAGATGCCTCTGCACTTATTAGGCGCAGGGGCATCTTTTATGTTTGGGAATATGGTTGTTCAGTTTACAGCTGTGCAGCATACTCTTTGCCAGGAACAATAGCTGGGCCTACCACATCACCTGTACGCAGGTACATGAAACGGGGCTCGAAGAGGATAGGTTTCAGTTTGCTATAATCCACTTTCTGCTTTTCATCCAGAAATTCTTCCTTTACATAGGTGTTCACTACCTTGCAGATGAGCAAGTGCATACCATGCTCAGCATACGTGTCGATGAGTTGGCACTCCATAGTCACAGGGGCATCATCGGGAATAGGGGCACCCTGCTCTCCCTTGCTCCAAGCGAAAACCTTGCTTTTATCCACTTTGGCACCACTTACGATACCCACATAATCGGCACGCTGAAGTAGGGCGTCGTCTGTGAGGCTGATACTCAGCACTTTGTTGGCATTGATACCCTTGCAAGTCTCATGACTTGGGGTCACGCTCAAGGTCACGATATTCGCATCGCCAATACCACACCAAGCCACTTCAAACCAGTTGGGCTTCTCGCCCACCATTGCACCAACTACCACGATAGGGGTAGGGAATGCTGCATTATAAGATCCAATGTTCTTTTTCATACGAGTTTTGTTCTATTGATTAACTTTGGTTACAAATGTAATTAAAATATGTGGAGGGTTTCAGGATTTCGTGCTATATTTGTGCAAAATAAACGATAATTAACTACTGCTATGAAAAATAATCTTGTCGTAGTGCTGATGACTGCTGCACTTGCCTTTATGGAAACTATATCGCTGAATGCCACCGACTTCTCTGTGGCTAATCCGAAGGATATAGCGCTCTTTCCGCAACAAAATGCTTATCGAAACAAACTGGATCTTTCAGGTATTTGGAACTTCCAGTTGGATCCTGAAGGAGTGGGAGAGTCGGAAGGATGGCAAAACGGACTGCCTCATCCTGCTTCAATCGCTGTGCCTGGAAGTTGGAACGACCAACTGGATCAGCAGCATAACTACTTAGGATACTCCTGGTATGAAACAACTACTTATGTGCCTACCACTTGGCAAGGCAGTGACATAGGGTTGCGTGTAGGTTCTGCGGTATACATGGCAAAGGTCTGGATCAACGGACAACCTGTGGGCATGCACGAAGGTGGGCATTTGCCTTTTGCCTTTGGCATTAACAGCTTTATCAAGTGGGGTGCAGAAAACCGCATCACCATCATGGTGGAGAATATGATCAGACCAGATCGGGTGCCTGGCAATATAGACGGTGGCGAGATGTCGAGAACCAACTTCCCTAATAATAATTACGACTTTTTCCCTTACTCGGGCTTGCATCGTGCCGTGTGGCTCTATTCTGTGCCGCGTGAGCATATCACTGACATTACATTGACAACTGACTTTAGTGGCAATGTGGGTCGTATTAAGGCAGTAGTAGAGAAAGTGGGGAGTGTCAGTGCTGGTCGTATTGTCGTGAAGGACAAGCAAGGAAGGCAGGTAGCTACGGCTACACTTCGCTTCAAGGGCGCAGAAGCACAAGCAGAAATCAGCGTGCCTGATGTGCAGCTTTGGAGTCCCGAGAGTCCTTACCTTTATGAGGTGACTGCTTCCCTAGAAAAAGGATCGCGTACGGTGGATAACTATACGCTCCAGACAGGTGTGCGCACTGTCCGCGTGGAGGGTGATCAACTGCTTCTGAATGATAAGCCTATCCATCTGAAGGGTTTTGGCAAGCATGAGGATTTCCCTATCTTCGGACGTGGGGTTGCACAGCCAGTAATGATTCGTGACTTCGGGTTGATGAAGTGGTTGGGTGCCAACTCGTTCCGCACCAGTCATTATCCGTATGACGAAAGTGTATATGCGGAGGCCGATAAGCAAGGTATTCTCATTATCGATGAGATGCCATCAGTTGGCCTGGGCTTCTTTGATGAGGATGCCAACATCAACCGTCGTAAGGAGCTTTGCAACCAATATCTGGAAGAGATGATCACACGCGATAAGAATCATCCAAGCATTATCATTTGGTGCGTGGCGAATGAACCTTCACCAAAATCATTAGGTGCCAACGTGATGGGTGGACGCAGCGATGCTGATGAGAAGGAAAACCGAATTGCTAAAGAGTTCTTGGGTGATTTGGTGCATAGGGCGAAGGCTGCAGATTCTACGCGTTTGGCTGCTTTCGTGGGCGTGATGGGCGGTCCTGCCGAATGGATGGAGGAGTGCGACATTATCTTAATCAATCGCTACTATGGATGGTATACCAATAATGGCAACTTCAGTGTGGCGAAGATGTATTTCAATGGTGAACTGGATAAGCTTCATAATGACCTTAAGAAGCCTATTATCGTTACGGAGTTTGGTGCCGATGCCATCGCTGGCCATCATGCCAACGAGGATGAGATGTTCAGCGAGGAATTCCAACAGATGATGATCAATTCTTATCTGGACATTGCCAATACGAAACCCTTCGTGAGTGGCATGATGATTTGGGCCTTTGCCGATTTCCGCACCAGTCAGGCACTGATGCGTGTGGCAGGGAAGAACCTCAAAGGCGTTTTTACGCAAGATCGCCGTCCTAAAATGGCTGCGCACTTGCTGAAGAAGCGTTGGGTGGATGAGGTTAAAGGGAACTATTGAACCCTTTCGCCTTCAGTAATCTAAGAAGCTGCTTCAGATCCTCGTCACTGATCAAATAGCCATCGCTATTCAAAAAGTTACGTTTACAGAGCGGATGTTTACTGAAATAAGCATCTGCCCGTAATTCATCGAGAGTAAGCAAAGGAGTTGGCTGCTTCTTGCCAATCACACAATTACTGTATTGAGGATCCAGCGGATCTGGTTTTGCGTCTGTAAAAACACGCCAGAAACTGGTGATGCCATTAGTAGGGGCAGCCTCATAACGTATTACCAAGTCGCCCATACGTGCAGAAAGGCGGAGGTGTGTCAGTGTAGTATTGCGGTATTCGTCAATGGCCTCACGTTTCCCAAGCCACCAGATGTGTGTAGGAGTTTCTGGTAATGAGATGGGATCGGCTCCAGGAAGGCACATAGGGACAAAATGATAAAGAAATGCCCAAAGTTCGATGCTGATCCAGTCGTTCTTTACGCGTAAATCATAGAAAATATCACACAATTCCCAGTAATACATACAGCGACCTCGCCAATCATTGGCCTTAGGCATAGGAGGAAGTTGGATATCACATAATTCGGCTGTCTGTTCGAGCTGATAAAACTTATAGCGATAGAAATAAGGGAAGAAATAGGTAGGGAAGTAGCGTGACAGCACAAACGATAATGCCATCATGGCATGTAACATATTCTTATAGTCACCTTCTACGATGTAATCCCCATCATTAGGATCAACACATGGTACGGTATGGTCGATAATCTGTTCAAACAGAGCCTTGGCTTCTTCTTTGGATTCTGGGATGTTCAGTGTATCTGCCACCTGTGAGAATGCAGCCAAATCATAGCGCAGGAAGTCGGATATTAAGCGGTCGGATTCAATGGAGTTATATTCATTGATGAGGTTGAATACATTGAACAGTTCAAATGAATCTTGGATCTCTATGCCTTGAAAACTGTTCAGGAACGATTTAAATTCTTCTATATAATTCATAGGGATGCTGTTTTTCGTGGTAAAGATACATGTTTTTGCGTTATCTGCAAACAAAAAGCCCCGCCTTTTTAAGCGGGGCTTCTGAATGTTGGACTACCGAGACTCGAACTCAGTCAAACAGAACCAAAACCTGTTGTGCTACCATTACACCATAGTCCAAACAAACGGTTTATGGAAAACGCACTGCAAAGGTAGAGCTAAGCAGTGAATTTTGCAAATTTCAGTCGCTTTATTTCACAATGAGTAAGAAATAATTCTTCTTACCACGCTGCACCAAGAGGTACTTATCACCAATCAGACGGTTGATTCCGATGATTTCATCGAAAGCAGTGAGTTTCTCCTTATTGACAGAAACGCCACCACCTTGTACCAATTTACGCATCTCGCCTTTGGAAGCAAAACACTGAGAATGCTCAGCAAAGAGATCCACAGCCTTTACGCCTGCATTGAGTGCCTCACGTGATACCTCAAACTGTGGAACACCCTCGAATACAGAGAGCAGGGTATCTTCATCAAGTTTCATCAGTGCATCGTGGGTACCGTTTCCAAAGAGAATGCCTGAAGCTTCTACAGCAGCATTGTAATCCTCTTCCGAGTGTACTAAGATGGTAACTTCCTTAGCCAGTCGCTTCTGAAGCACACGCAGATGTGGCGCTTCAGCATGCTCTGCAACCAGTGCGTCGATTTCTTCTTTGGTCAGTGATGTGAAGATCTTGATGTATTTTTCTGCATCTTCATCGCTCACATTCAGCCAGAACTGGTAGAACTTATAAGGGGTGGTACGCTTGGGATCAAGCCAAATGTTGCCACTTTCTGTCTTACCAAACTTCTTGCCATCGGCCTTGGTAATCAGCGGACAAGTCAGTGCAAATGCTTCATTCTCGATGCCTAAAGTGCGACGGATAAGTTCTGTTCCTGTGGTGATGTTTCCCCATTGGTCGTTACCACCAAGCTGTAACTTGCAATGTTTGTGTTGATAGAGGTAGAGAAAGTCGTACCCTTGTAACAGTTGGTAAGTAAATTCTGTGAAAGAGAGTCCATCACGGGCTTCACCGTTGAGGCGTTTCTGTACAGAGTCCTTTGCCATCATATAGTTCACGGTAATATGTTTACCCACTTCACGAGCGAAATCCAGGAAAGTGAAATCCTTCATCCAGTCGTAGTTGTTCACCATCTCCGCACTGTTAGGAGCATCGCTTTCAAAGTCGAGGAACTTAGATACCTGCTTCTTGATACACTCCTGATTATGGTAAAGCGTATCGGCATCCAGTAAGTTACGCTCCTGACTCTTTCCTGATGGATCACCAATCATACCAGTTGCACCACCCACTAAGATGATGGGTTTATGTCCGCAACGCTGGAAGTGGCGAAGCATCATGATGCCACAAAGGTGACCGATATGGAGTGAATCAGCAGTTGGGTCTGTACCCAGATATGCTGTAACCATTTCTTTCTGAAGCAACTCTTCAGTGCCCGGCATGATTTGAGCCAACATGCCACGCCATTTTAATTCTTCTACAAAGTTTTTTGTCATCGAATGGATCTGTTTTAAATTTTGGGTGCAAAGATAGTGCAAACCGAATACAAAAACAAAACTTGTTTTGATTTTGTTGTGGTGCAGTCTATAATCGTGTTAATAAAGAAAGTATAAATTGTCAAATGACAATTATTTGTCTCCACGAACACATGAAAACGTATTATTAACGTTGTTCATGAGTATTTGTTTCATTTCTTCGAAGTCTACGCCCTTTATCTCAGCAGCTTTCTCTATCAAGCTCTCAATAGATACATCGGCCTCATCGTTTTCCAAGAAGAGGCGTGAGAGGGGCGTGAGTTTCAAGGATTCTGGATGATAAAGTGCTCCAAAAGATAGACAAAAATCGTGACTAAGCAACTGCTGTGCTTGTGCAGGTTTCCCTCTGAAGCCATGAATAATCCAAGGTACTGATGGACGCATCTGTTTGCGAATTCGCACCATTTCATCGGTACTTTTCACCATGTGTATGATAAGAGGCTTGCCTATTTCTTCTGCCATTTCAGCCTGATGAATAAAGACGCGCTCCTGTTCATCAAAGGGAATCCCACAAATCTTGTCGATCCCAGCCTCTCCTACTGCTAACACTTGCGGAAGGGAGAGAAAACGATGCAGTTCTTCCCAAGGATAATGCTTCTGATAATCCTTAATTCTCCAGGGATGGATGCCTATAGAAAACCAACCCTCTGCCTTTTCATCAAAAGTTTCAGGATAGCGATTCTGGATAGCACTTTCTAAAGGTAAGGGCACCCTGTGTGTATGTATGTCAAGTGGAGTAATCATGGCACAGGGTCATAGCCAGAGCCTCCCCAAGGATGACAACGCAAGATGCGGCGAATGGCTAAGTAAAGTCCCTTGAAGGGTCCGTGTTTCTTGATGGCTTCTACTGCATATTGTGAACAAGTAGGAGTAAAACGACAAGAAGGACCTATCAACGGTGAAATGAAACGTTGGTAAAAATAGATGGGCATCAACAGCAACCAAGAAAGGAAGTCAAGCAGTGGTTTCATCTTCTTGAGGTTTTTGGTATTCGCCAAGACGCTGGACAACGGTTTGAATGCGTTGTGTCATAGTGGAGAACGTGGGAAGCTCATCAGAAAGATAAATAAGCACCACTGCCAAGTGCTTCTGCTGCATAGCTAGTAAATCGATCAGCGGCTGCTTATTCAGTCGCCAAGCCTCCCTCATTAGGCGCTTAACCCTATTGCGTTGCACGGCATGCTTGAAGTGGCGTTTGGAAACGCTCACCATCATGCTCAAAGGTACCGTCTGTGCTTCGGCAGACATGAAAACAACACGCAGTGGAAAGATGGTAAATGAGCGGGATTCACCGCCTTGGAACATCTTTTCTATAATTTTCTTCCTGTATAGCCTCTCGGGCTTCCGAAGCGTAAAGGGCATTTATATTATTTTTGCTGTTCCAAGAACCAGTCGATAGCACCTGTCATGGAGTGTGCATGCTCATTGGGCACTTCCAAGTCGAGGCGCAAGCCTGCATCGTGTACTGCCTGAACAGTGGTAGTGCCGAAGGCGGCTATCTGTACATTCCCCTGGTTAAATTCAGGACAATTGGTAAACAAGGAATGTACACCAGCAGGGCTGAAGAAGACCAGCATGTCGAATTGTCCTACGAATTCAGGAGTAATAC
This sequence comes from Bacteroidaceae bacterium, assembly GCA_017650045.1. Taxonomy (GTDB): domain Bacteria; phylum Bacteroidota; class Bacteroidia; order Bacteroidales; family Bacteroidaceae; genus Bacteroides. The sequence continues at coordinate 56,378 of JAGCFP010000008.1, forward strand.
CATCGTTGGCAACGGTGCGATACATCACGGCCTCTGTATTGGCGATGTTATGAGCATCCAGCAGGTTCTTAATGTCATCGTTGTGCACATCGGATTGTGGTACGAAGTACTTCTCTGTCTTATGTTTCAGGATAGAGGGCAGCAAATCATTGATTTTGCCCGTAGAACCAAAGAATATCTTACGCTTGCGATACTGAATATACTTCTGTAAGTACAAGGCTACAGTTTCCGTTACACAGAAATACTTCATCGTTTCAGGGATAGAAACGCGCAATTCATGACACAAGTTGAAGAAATGGTCGATACCATGACGGGAGGTGAATATCACTGCAGTGTGGTCGAGTATATTCACACGCTGCTGTCTGAACTCCTTTGCAGGGAGACTGTCCACCTTGATGAAGGGGTGAAATTCAAACTCTACATTGTACTTTTCTGCAATGTCATAGTAGGGCGACTTATCCGTTGCAGGTTTTGGCTGCGACACGAGAATCTTCTTTATTTCCACTTTCTATAAAAGGTTTAAGAATTCAGTAATTCATTAAAAATCTGCACACTAGCACCAAATAAAACTAGAGGCACAATTTCAAGGGCACAAAAGTATAAAAATAAACGGAATAAACCATAAAATTTTACAGAAAAAAGCTTAATCCACTTAAAGAATATGAAAATACGGATAATTAGGAAGCCAAATAAATAGAGTGCCAAACATACCCATAAGGGTAGATTAAGGTATATTTGCAGCATGGTTTGCAGCAAGAAATAGAAGCAGGAATGATAGATTAATGTAAGGTATGCTTCCATGCATTTATCGGTGGTTTCTTTGTCAAGAAAAATCCATCCCAGAAAATGATAGAATCCCCATTTGATAAATAAATAAAGTACGATGAATCCTATGTAAATGCCGATGAGTATGGGGGATGGAAAACGCTCTAATAACTGTGGAGAGAACCTTACGCAAAGGTCGAATAGACAGATACCTGCGAATAAGCAGGTAATCACGATAAGGGTGAACAACTGGTACTTCTCTGGTAATGTGGAGGTATTGAAGATACTGATGCGCTCACGATTCTTCAAGAAGTTGTTCATCATTTCAAACAAGAATCTCTTGACGGATCCCATCACGGTGCCCAAAAGTAGGAAGCTGATAAAGATAATGATGACTGTCACATCATCGCGCCTAGTGGCATAAGGAATCTGATGCGTAGCTTGTTCTACTATGTACATCGCAGTCATCATATCACTCTGATTTCCTGAATAGATTGGGCATCGATTTGTGGGGCATGGCGAAGGAACTCTATGACTTCCATAGGTGTATCCAGAAACCGACAGAGTTCCAAATGATCCGGATGCATGAAATGTTCATCTACGGTCTTTTGGAGCATGGCTTTCAAGGGAGCATAGAAGTCGCAAGTGTTCAGTACGACCACTGGCTTGAGGTAGAGGCCCAACTTCTTAAGAGCCACCACCTCCATCAATTCATCGAAGGTGCCCACACTGCCAGGAAGCGCAATGCAGCCATCGGAAATCTGTTCCATAAGCTTCTTTCGGGCCGACATGTCCTCTACTTCTATCAGTTCGGTAAGGTGTCGATGGTGCCATCCAGCTTCCACCATGAAATGTGGAATGACGCCTACGGCTTCACCTCCAGTACTGAGTACTCCTCGTGCCACGGCACCCATCAAACCTTGATCGCCTCCACCATAGATAAGGCGGTAACCCTCGGCAGCCATTAGCTTTCCGAGTTCAAAGGCAGCCTGAACATAAGTTTCGCCTACCAGAGTGCTTGATGCACAATATACACTTATCGATTTAGTATATGCCATTGTTCTTTTCCTTATTATATATAAGCACCCAAAAAGTTGCAGAGTTCCCTGTTGATGGTCTTATTCCTTGCAATATCGGGAGCGTATGTCTGTTCAGGGTCTTCTCCGCAGATATCTACTCCAATGACCTCTGCTTCTTGAAGTATTATCTTAAGCTGCCGTTTCAGGTTTTCCATTGTCAAACTGCCTTGATCCCAGTTCATACGAACCTCTGAAGGAGCCAACACATCCTTGTCGATGGAGAGGTAGATTTTTTTTTCTCTAGTTAGGGAAAAAATTTTTCCTAGTTGGGGAAAAAGATTGGCCTCCTCTTCGGGGATGTAAATCAGTCGGTTCTCATATCCGTGTGCTTGTACTTTCTGTGAGGCTGCTGCACCAATGATATACACCCGTTGGAGCCACTGGTTTTCTTCAAGCAAAGCCCTGATCCATCCGCCACAAGAAAGCACCCCCTCGAAGCGAGGGAGTTGCATGTCTGAGTGATGGTCATATACCACCAAACTAAAGGATTCCTGAAGTTTTTCTATCCAAAGTTTAGATAGGTAATGATAGTTGCCTGAGTCTATGAAATGAATACCCGCAGCACTGTAAGGAGCCATGCGTTGTCTAAGCAAGGTCTGTGCGTCTTCATCGCAATAGCAGTTGGTGCCAATGATGTCAGAGCAGTCTTCCCATGCCATGTCCCATTCTTCCGGAAAATCATCCTTGGTATAGGTATGGGTAAAGTTGAGCACTACCTTTTCAGACATGAAAGACTTCCTTTATCTTGTCCACATAGTCGAGTTTCTCCCATGTGAAGAGCTCCACTGTGACATCTATGTCGCCTTCGTAATACGATTTAAAGCACTTGGTAATCACCTGAGGCTGTCGTCCCATGTGTCCGTAAGCGGCGGTTTCCTCATAGATAGGATAGCGCAGTTTCAGACGTTCTTCGATGCTGTAAGGACGAAGGTCGAAGATTTCACCAATCTTTTGAGCAATCTCTCCATCTGTCAGTGCCACATGACTGCGTCCGTAGGTATTTACATAAATGCTGATGGGTTCAGCCACACCGATGGCGTAGGATAATTGTACCAACATCTCATCTGCCACCCCTGCCGCCACCATGTTCTTGGCAATATGACGGGCAGCGTAAGCGGCACTACGATCCACCTTGCTGGGGTCTTTTCCAGAGAAGGCACCACCTCCATGTGCTCCCTTGCCTCCATAGGTGTCCACGATGATCTTCCTACCAGTTAGACCAGAATCTCCATGTGGACCTCCGATGACGAACTTGCCCGTAGGATTTACGAAGTAGCGGATTTTTCCTTTAAAAAGAGCCTTGACTTTCTCGCTTTGAATGGAATCTATGACGCGAGGCATCAAGATTTGCTCTATATCATTTTCTATTTGCTCCTGCATCCGACGGTCGGCTTCCAATTGTGCTTCCTTGCTCTTATCCTTTGGCATGATAAATTCATCGTGTTGTGTAGATACCACGATGGTATCGATGCGTACAGGCACCCCTTCATCACTGTATTCCACGGTGACTTGACTCTTGGCGTCTGGACGTAAATAAGGCATCAGCTTCCCTTCATGGCGGATGTCTGCCAAAACGCGTAAGATACGGTGTGCCAGATCCAGAGGAAGAGGCATGTAGTTCTCTGTTTCATTGGTAGCGTAACCAAACATCATTCCTTGATCGCCAGCTCCCTGTTCACGAGGGTCACTACGCTCTACGCCACGGTTAATGTCGGGACTTTGTTCATGGATCGCACTGAGTACACCACAGGAGTTGCTTTCGAACATATACTCTCCTTTGGTGTAGCCTATGCGCTTGATGACTTGACGGGCAACCAACGGCATGTCTATGTATGCCTTGGTCTTTACCTCACCTGCAAGCACTACCTGACCAGTGGTTACTAATGTTTCACAAGCCACCTTGGCATTAGGGTCATAAGCCAGCAACTTGTCAAGGATAGCATCTGAGATTTGGTCGGCCACCTTGTCGGGATGACCTTCTGAAACAGATTCTGATGTAAATAAATATCCCATTAATTTGTTATCATTATTCGTTTACACTGAGCTGATAAAGCAGTTCGCGCATTGGCATCTTCAGTACAGGATGCACCAAGTCTGGAGCAATCTCCACCATAGGCATCAGCACGAACATACGGTATTGCAGCAGTGGATGTGGAACGGTAAGCATCACCTCGTTGATGACCCTGTCTTCATAGAAAAGCAGGTCTAAGTCGATGATACGGTCAGCATACATACCTTGTGAACTCTTGGTGGTGCGTCCCATTTCTATTTCTATCATCTTGATGACGCTCAGTACTTGCATAGGGGTAAGATTGGTTTCCACACATGCAGCAGCATTAAAGAAAATGTTGTCTGAATGAAATCCCCAAGGCATGGTTTGGCAAATGGACGATTGGATAATAATCGTACCAACTCTTTCGGAAACGAGCTTAATGGCAGTCTTGATGTTCTGCTCTTTGTCGCCTAAGTTGCTTCCTATTCCTAAATAAATTCTACTCATAATGCCTCCGTTTTTATAATAAATCTTAATCTCTAATCACTAAACTCTAAACAATAAAACTATTTATCCGTAATCAGCATGGCATCGCCATAGGTACCGAAGCGGTAGCCCTCGCGCAGTGCCACATCATAGGCTTCCATCACTTGCTCATAACCACCAAAGGCGGCCACTACCATCAATAGGGTAGAGAGCGGCATGTGGAAGTTGGATATCATTGCATTGGCCACTGAGAAATCGTATGGAGGGAAGATAAACTTGTTGGTCCATCCCTCGAACTCCTTCAGGTGTCCTTCAGTATTCACGGCACTTTCAATGGCACGCATCACAGTAGTTCCCACGGCGCAGATCTGGTGTCCCGTATCTTTAGCACGATTCACGGTTTCTACGGCAGGGGTATCCACAATCATTTGCTCAGAATCGGTCTTATGCTTGGTAAGGTCCTCCACATCAATCTCGCGGAAGTTGCCTAAACCTGCATGAAGAGTAAGGAAGGCAAATTCGATGCCTTTTATTTCCAGACGCTTCATGAGCTCACGACTGAAGTGCAGATTGGCAGTTGGGGCGGTCACAGCTCCTTCGTTACGTGCAAAGATTGACTGGAAGCGCTCTTCATCCTCTGGTTCTACGGGACGCTTGATGATTTCTTTGGGCAGTGGAGTTTCACCTAAGTCGTAAAGCGCTTTCTTGAACTCATCATGCGGACCGTCATAAAGGAAGCGCAATGTGCGTCCGCGTGAGGTGGTATTGTCGATAACCTCTGCCACCATGGAATCGTCTTCACCAAAATATAACTTATTGCCGATGCGAATCTTTCGTGCAGGATCCACCAACACATCCCAGAGACGCTGATCTTCGTTCAGTTCCCTCAGCAGGAAGACCTCGATGCGAGCACCCGTCTTTTCCTTATTGCCATAGAGGCGGGCAGGGAACACTTTTGTGTCATTGAAGATGAACACATCCTTATCATCGAAGTACTGGAGAATGTCTTTGAACATCTTGTGCTCAATCTTTCCTGTCTTCTTATGCAGTACCAGGAGGCGGGATTCGTCTCTGTACTCCGTAGGATGCTGGGCAATCTTTTCTGCCGGAAGCCTGAAATTAAATTGTGAAAGTTTCATATATCTTATATAACTATTATGTTTATTCTTCTTCAAAAGGCCTTACTTCTTGTGCGGCAAGCCAGGTCTCAAACTCACGAGGGTCCAGACAGTCGTCCAGTTTCACATCTCCTACTCTGGTGCGAAGCAGGGAGGTGAGGTAGGCACCGCTTTGCAAAGCCTGTCCGATGTCTCTCGCCAACGCTCTGATGTAGGTCCCCTTGCTGCATACAACTCTTATCTTGATAGCCGCAGGTGTGAAATCCAACAGTTCTATTTCGTCTATCACCAGGGTCTTCGGCTTCAGTTCCACCTCCTCACCTTTGCGAGCACGAAGGTAGGCGCGTTTGCCATCCACGTTGCAAGCAGAGAAACTGGGAGGTACCTGTTCTATCCGTCCCACAAACTGCCTTAGTACCGACTCTACCAACTCCCGTGTGATATGCTCCGTAGGATAGGTTGCATCCACAGGGTGCTCCATGTCATACGAGGGGGTAGTCGCCCCAAGGCAAAGTCCTGCAATGTACTCCTTGGTATGATACTGCAGTTCCTCTATTCGCTTGGTGGCTTTACCAGTACAGATAATCATTACCCCCGAAGCCAATGGATCCAGAGTCCCTGCATGTCCTACCTTCAGGTTACGGCTTTTCTTTAGTCCTAAGCGTTTTGCTATCAGGTAGCGCACGTGCTTCACCACTTGAAATGAGGTCCACTTCAGTGGTTTGTTGAAACAAAGCACTTCCCCCTGCCTGAAATCATACACCTTCCCCATCAATCCACCAGTTGCAGGTTATGCCCCGTAAAGAGCAGCAACAATATCAGTCCGCCTACCAGTATGCGATACCAGCCAAAGGCCTTAAATCCATATTTGGTAAGGAATGCTACAAACCATTTCATGGCAAGTAAAGCGACGATAAAGGCCACCACGCATCCCAGTAACAAAAGCCAAAGATTGTGTGGTGTAGCCCAGTTTACATCACCTCCTGTCAGTACTTCCAGAACATCCAATGCTGTTGCAGCAGCCATGGTAGGTACAGCCAGGAAGAAAGAAAACTCTGCCGCCTTCTTACGTGTGAGGTTTTGTGCCATACCACCCACGATGGTTGCCATCGAACGTGATACACCTGGTATCATAGCGATGCATTGGAACAGACCTATGTTGAATGCCTTGCGGTCGGTCAGCTTCACGTTTTCATTACCCTTGTTGAACAACTTGTCACAGAATAGCATGAAGATACCACCTACTACCAGCATGATAGCTACCACTTCTACCGATTCCAGAAAACGGTCAATCAGTCCTGACTTCTTAGCCAGTAGTCCTATCACCGCTGCGGGGATGAAAGCCACCAGCAACTTCCAATAGAAATCCCACTTATGCAGGAACTTCTGCCATGCATTACTGCCATCAGGGGCAGGTTCATGGTTAAGGCGGAAGAAGCGGTTCCAATACAGGCACACCACAGAGAGGATGGCACCAAACTGTATGATGATGGTGAATGCTTTCACAAACGGAGTGCTCTCCACACCCAGTAAGTTCTGAGTGATGATCATATGCCCTGTACTCGATACAGGTAAGAACTCCGTAAGTCCCTCCACAATAGCGATGATAATAGTTTGTATAATATCCATGCTCAGCTCTTCTTCTTATATAAAATACCAAAAATCATCACGATGAAGCCAACGAGGCTCACCATGGGTGCTACGCGTATGCGTCGCACACTGAATATATCAGGCTCAAAGTGGTCGAGTGTAGTGCCAGGGCCCATCATCAGCAAGAAACCAATGATTACCAGCGCCGTTCCCACCCCGATGAGGATGAAGTTCCTTTTCTCAAAAACAGAGTTGCTCTTATTTTTCATAATCAATTATTCATTTTTCAATTCTAATTTCCAATCACACGTAGTACAGCGCATTCTCATCCATGCTCAGATACTTGTTCACCGAGAAGAACGCACATACCATGGTGATGATGATTCCGAAGCCCATGACAGCCGCACATACCACCAACAGCGTTCGTAAGTCGATCACTTGCGAGAGCTGAGGCTCGTAAGTCAGCCCCCAATATAATCCACCGCAAATCAGGCAGATGGCCAACAATCCTGCAAGCACTCCCTGCCAAAAACCTCTCACCATGAAAGGGTGGCGAATGAATCCACGACTGGCTCCCACCAGTTTCATGGTATGAATCAAGAAACGCTTGGCATAGATGGTCAGGCGTATCGTGTTGTTTATCAGTGCAAACGAGATAAGTAGCAGCACCGCAGCTAATGCTAACAGTACCAGACTTATCTTACTGATATTTTCATTGATGCTATCCACCAAGTCGCGCTGCCAATCAACCCGTTGAACAAGAGGTGATGCCGTGAATGCCTGTTCCACCTGTGCAATACTGTCATTATTGGCATAATCTGCCGTGAGTCTCACCTCCATCGAAGCATAGAACGGGTTAAAGTCAATGAACTCCGTCGGATCTGTTCCCATAGCTTCAGTCTGTTCCTTCAGCGCCTCCTCCTTCGAGATGTAAGTCACCTCCCTTACAAAAGGCAACGCCTCCAGTTGCGCTTGAAGTTTCGAGACCTCCGCTTGAGAAGCCTCATCGTCCAACAACAGAGAGAAGTTCACGCTCTCACGCATATAGTCCGATAAATTACGGGCAGCCATTACCGTAAGCACCACCGTACCCAGCAATAGCAGCACCAGTGTAGTACTAACTGTAGCCGTGATAAACTGCATCCCAAAGTAGGTGCGTGCTCTATGATTGTTCTTGCTACTCATATCTTATCTTTCGTCATGGCGATACAAACACCTGCCAGTGCCTATGCAAAAAAGGCACAGCATTCCTAAATTTGCTACAAAAGTAGATATTTTTGCTGAATTTCTGAAAAAATTTTATGTATTCTTATTCTTCAGCCAACACAAAATCTAATTGGCGCTTCTCCAAATTGGTGCGGGCAACCTTCACCTTCAGAGGATCACCTAATTGGTAGATGTGCTGCTTATGACGGCCACGGAGACAGTAGTTCTTTTCATCGAACTCATAGTAGTCGTTGTCAAGGTCGCGGATAGGAATCATGCCTTCACACTTGTTGTCGTTCAGTTCTACGTAGAGTCCCCACTCCGTGATGCCACTGATGACACCTTCGAAGACTTGTCCCAAACGATCTTGCATAAACTCCACTTGCTTGTATTTAGTAGAGGCGCGTTCTGCATTGGCGGCAGTCTGTTCCATGTCGCTGCAGTGTTCACAATAGTTCTCATAGGTCTGCTCATTGACAGTACGCTTGTCTTCATCAAGGTAACGTGTAAGCAGGCGGTGTACCATCATATCGGGATAACGACGGATAGGAGAGGTGAAGTGGGTATAGTACTCCAATGCCAAGCCATAGTGTCCGATGTTATAAACGGAATAGCGTGCCTTTGCCATTGCGCGGATGGTAATGTTCTCTATAAGGTCTTGCTCTTTCTGACCCTTCACATTGTTGAGCATGTTGTTGATACTCTTTGCAATAGTTTCTTTACTGCCAGTAGCGCGTACCTTGTAGCCCCAACGTGAAATGAACTGAGAAAGGTTCATGAGCTTGTCAGGATCGGGCACATCGTGAATACGGTAAGGGAAGACCTTGGCTTTCTTGCCTTTGGGTACACGACCGATGCGTTCTGCAACAGTACGGTTGGCCAGCAGCATGAACTCCTCGATAAGTTGGGTGGCATCGGTGGATTCCTTGAAATAGACGCCAATAGGCTTACCCGTTTCATCGATATCGAATTTCACTTCATAGCGGTCGAAATTGATGGCACCGTTCTTGAAGCGTTTTTCGCGTTGCACCTTAGCGAGGTGGTCGAGAGTCAGCAGTTCCTCTGCCATTTCACCTTGCTTGGCTTCCAGAATCTCCTGAACCTCTTCATAGCAGAAACGACGGTTAGAACGAATGACCGTATGGGCGATGCGAGATTTCTTCACCTCGCCACGGTCGTCGATATGGAAGATGACGCTATAGCATAGCTTGTCCTCATCGGGACGCAAGGAGCAGAGGTTGTTACAAAGCTTCTCTGGGAGCATGGGGATGGTGCGATCTACTAAATAGACGGAGGTGGCGCGCTTGTAGGCTTCCTTGTCTATGAGGGTACGCTCCTTAACATAGTGAGTGACATCGGCGATGTGGACGCCTACTTCCCAGAGGTTGTCGTTGAGGCGACGCAAGGAAAGTGCATCATCGAAATCCTTAGCATCCTTAGGGTCAATGGTGAAGGTAAGCACATTGCGGAAGTCCTCACGACGGGCCACTTCCTCATCGGTAATGCCTGCCTGAATGTATTCCGCTGCCTTTTCCACGGCTTCAGGGTATTTATATGGCAAGCCAAACTCTGCGAGGATGGCGTGCATCTCCGTATTGTTTTCGCCTGCTTTTCCCAGTACATCTACCACCTCACCGATGGGGTTGCGGGCCTTCTCAGGCCACTCTGTGATGCGAACCACGACCTTATCGCCGTTCTTAGCACCCTTGAGTTTGTCCTTAGGGATAAAGATGTCATTGGCCAGGTTCTTATCGTCATTCAGCAGAAAGGCGTAGTTCTTGTTTATATCGAGGGTACCCACGAAATTGCCTTCTGCTCGTTCCAGAATCTCTACCACCTCGCCTTCGGGACCGCGTCCTTTGCGCTTGGCATAGAAGGCAATGCGCACTTTGTCGCCATTGAGGGCATGACGGCTGTTACGCTCGGCAATGAGGATGGGTTCTCCACCTTCCTCGGGAACAAACCAATTCCGACCATTGCTCTTGCGCTGGAAGGTACCTGTCATTTCTAGGCTATAGGAGGAGAGTTTGTAGCGATGGCGCTCTATCTCGGTGAGGTAGTTGTCCTCCACCAACTCTTCCAGAATCTCTACGCAGAGCATTTTCAGCGGATGGGTAGTGAGATGCAAGCGTTCAAACAGTTGTTTCAGGGTGATGCTATCATCGACTTTCTCCTCGAAGTAATGGAGAATCAGTGCAGTAAGATCGCGCTTGTTCATGCGCTTTCCTACTTTCTTATCGTTTCCTCTTGACATAAGCGTATGAGTATTAGTTATGAGCAAAGATAGCATTATTTCTGTAATAAAAGTAGGTTTTATATGATAAAAAATGGTTACACCGCTAAAAATGTGGGGAATATGAAAAGTTTACATTATCTTTGTGTCCAAATTGCGATAAATCGGTATGGAGAGTATTCTGATAACAGGCGCCAGCGGATTCATTGGCAGCTTCATCGTGGAGGAAGCTGTACGTAGGGGCTACGATACCTGGGCGGGGATGCGCTCAAGCAGTAGCAAGCGCAACTTGAAGGATGAGGCCATACGGTTTATCGATTTGGACTATGCACATGTGGAGACATTGAAGGAGCAACTGCAGCAGCATGTGACGAAGCACGGACGGTTTACGTACATCGTTCACTGCGCAGGGGTAACAAAGTGCAAGGATAAGGCGGACTTTGAGCGTGTGAACTACCTACATACCAAACAGTTTGTTGAGGTATTGAAGGAATTGGATATCGTTCCCGAGGTTTTCGTCTATCTGAGTTCACTGAGTATCTTCGGTCCTATCCATGAGGATACTTATGCGCCCATTACGGAAGCAGATGTGCCGAAACCGAATACCGCTTACGGGGTAAGTAAGTTGAAGGCGGAGCATTTCTTGCAAGGTTTGGATGATTTTCCTTATGTGATCCTGCGTCCTACAGGGGTCTATGGTCCACGCGAGAAAGACTATTTCTTGATGGCGAAGAGTATCAAGGCGCATACGGATTTCTCCGTAGGGTACAAACGTCAGGACATCACTTTTGTGTATGTGAAGGATGTGGTACAGGCGGTGCTCCTTTCCCTTGAGAAGAAGGCATTGAGGCGTAGTTATTTCCTGAGTGACGGAGAAGTGTATCAGAGTCGTACGTTCTCTGACTACATTATTGAGGAACTTGGAAATCCGTGGGTGTTGCGAATTAAGAGTCCATTATGGGTACTGAAGGTGGTCTCTGTGATAGCTGAGGCTTGGGCAAAGCTTTGGAATACGACCAGTACACTGAATACAGATAAATATGAGATAATGAAACAGCGCAACTGGCGTTGCGATATTACTCCTGCTGAAAGGGAATTGGGTTACAAACCTCAGTATCAACTGAAGCGGGGGGTGCATGAAACCATAACGTGGTATAAGGAAGAAGGATGGCTTTAGACTTACTGAAAAAGCAAGAGGCAGAGAAGGGCTGGAGGCTCTTTCCTGTGGAGGTTATCGCAATGATTTACACTGCGCTGACTACCTTGTTTTTACTATTGTTCTGGGGCACGATGGATCATCCTGCCGAAATGTTGCTTGAAAGGCTATACATCGTAGCAGGCATGGTGGTGCTGATAGGAGTTTATCGGTACTATCCTTGTAAATTGACTACATTCCTGCGTTGTGGTTATCAGTTGGCTTTGCTTTCGTATTGGTATCCTGATACATATGAGTTCAACCGCTACTTGCCTAATCTGGATCATGTGTTTGCATCGGCAGAGCAATGGTTGTTTGGGTGTCAGCCCGCCTTGACGTTCTGTCGGAACTATCCGCAGATGTGGATTAGTGAACCGCTGAATCTGGGCTATTTCTCTTATTATCCTATGATAGCAGCCGTGGCTTTGTGGTACTTTATACGTCGTTACGACTTGTTTCAGAAGTGGACATTTGTTTTGGCAGGTTCTTTCTTCGTGTACTACCTGATTTTTATCGTGCTTCCTGTAGCGGGTCCGCAATTTTACTTCCCTGCCATTGGTGAGGAAAACGTGATGCAAGGCATCTTCCCTTCCATAGGCGATTACTTCAATACCAACAGAGAGTTGTTGCCTGGTCCTGATTATGACCATGGGTTCTTCTACAGCTTGGTGGAAGGGTCACAGTCGGTGGGTGAAAGACCAACGGCTGCATTCCCAAGTTCGCACGTAGGTATCTCTACGATATTGATGTTCATGGCGTTTAGGGGAAGTAAGCGACTGTTTGGTTTCTTGTTGCCGTTCTACCTGTTGCTCTGTGTGGCAACGGTGTATATTCAGGCACATTATGTGATAGATGCCTTAGCTGGTTTCATTTCAGCCTTCTTTATCTACGCTTTCACTTCCTGGTTGTATAGGCGTTTCTTCAGCCAGAGGCAATAAATAGCACTTTTCGATGGTGTCAAACAAAGTAAAGAGTTCCTCTTTTGTGGCAGCTCTTAGCATGGCTATGCGCATTTCCCTGAAATTAGGAATGCCTTTGAACAACGGGGTGGCTGCCAAGTGGCGACGAATATGTAAGATACCACGACGCTCATCAAGCATCTCGATGCTCTCATTCACTTCTTGCTTTAAGATGTTGAGTTTCTCTGAAGCAGAGAGCGGTGTCATGGGTTCTCCTGTCTGTAGGTAGTGCTTCACTTCACGGAATATCCACGGACGTCCGAAGCTGGCGCGACCTATCATGATGGCGTCTACGCCATAGCGCTGGAAACACTCTTTGGCACGTTCGGGTGTGGTGATGTCTCCATTACCGATGATGGGGATATGAATGCGTGTGTTCTCTTTCACACGGCCAATAAGTGTCCAATCGGCTTCTCCGGTGTACATCTGTGCACGGGTACGTCCGTGAATGGTCAGGGCCTGTATGCCACAGTCTTGAAGTTGCTCTGCCAGTTGCTCGATGATAAGGTTGTTATTATCCCATCCCAAACGGGTTTTGGCAGTAACAGGAGTTTTTACGGCTTGTACCACGGAACGGGCGATGTCGAGCATCTTGGGAATGTCACGCAGCAATCCTGCACCTGCCCCCTTGATAGCCACTTTCTTTACGGGACAGCCGAAGTTGAGGTCGATAATATCTGGATGTGCGGCTTCCACAATCTTAGCGGCTTCCACCATTGCATCTTTGTCCTTCCCATAGATTTGGATGGCAACAGGTCTCTCTGCATCGCTGATGGTTAGTTTGCGCATGGTGGCATTGATGGAACGGATAAGCGCATCTGCAGAAACGAACTCTGTATAAACCATGTCGGCCCCGAAATGCTTGCACATCATACGGAAGGCCGGGTCGGTAACATCTTCCATAGGGGCAAGGAAAACAGGCTGAAATCCTAAATCTATATTGGCAATCTTCATTGTTCCTTTTGTTTTGAGTGCGTAAAGTTAGTGTTTTTATTTGTTTTTGCACTATCTTTGCAGACAAATTCAATAGGCATGGAACTCAAAGACTTTGAAATAATGGCTCCTGTGGGCTCGCGTGATTCGCTGACTGCTGCGATTCAGGCTGGTGCCGATTCGGTGTATTTTGGCATCGGGACTCTGAATATGCGTTCCCATTCTGCCAATCCCTTTACAATAGATGACCTGAAAGAGATTGCTCAGGTATGTGCAGTGCATGGCATGAAGAGCTATTTGACCGTTAATACCATCATTTACGATGGGGATATGGAGCAGATGCATCAGATAGTGGATGCTGCGAAAGAGGCGAATATTTCTGCGGTGATAGCATCGGATGTGGCTGTGATGAATTATGCACGACAGATAGGGCAGGAAGTACATCTGAGTACCCAACTCAATATCAGCAATGTGGAAGCACTGCGTTTCTATGCTCAGTTTGCGGATGTAGTGGTGCTGGCGCGAGAACTGAATTTGGAGCAGGTGGCAGAGATCCATAAGCATATTGTAGAGGAGAATATCTGTGGTCCGAGTGGTCGTCAGGTGCGCATCGAGATGTTCTGTCACGGAGCCTTGTGTATGGCGGTTTCAGGGAAGTGCTATATGTCACTGCATGAGTCAGGGAAATCAGCCAATCGGGGCGAATGTCGCCAGATCTGTCGCAGAAGCTATGTGGTGACGGATAGAGAGACGGGAGATGAGCTGATGATAGATAATAAATACATCATGTCTCCTAAGGATTTGAAGACCATTCACTTTATGAATAAGATGATAGATGCAGGAGTGAGGGTGTTCAAGATCGAAGGTCGTGCCAGAGGTCCCGAGTATGTGCGCGTGGTAGCGCAATGCTATAAAGAGGCACTGACTTCGGTACTGGATGGCACTTTTACCGATGCAAAGATTGATGCGTGGAATGAGAAGTTGAAAGCCGTGTTCAATCGTGGTTTCTGGGATGGCTACTATTTAGGTCAACGCTTAGGAGAATGGACCAAGAATTATGGTTCTGCAGCTACGGAGCGTAAGATTTATGTTGGTAAAGGCGTGAAGTATTTTTCCAACTTAGGTGTGGCAGAATTCTTAGTGGAAGCGGCGGAAATCAGTGTGGGTGACAAACTGTTGGTTACCGGTCCTACAACAGGTGCTGTGTTCCTTACCTTAGAAGAGGCGAGGGTAGAACTGAAACCTGTGCAGACGGTTCACAAAGGAGAGCATTTTTCCGTGAAGATGGAGAAGATCAGACCCAGCGACAAGCTCTTCAAGTTGGTATCGACGAATGAATTATTGGAATTTAAAGGTTTAATAGGATGAAGTACGTTTACGAACTCGAAATGAAGGCACGCGACTATGAGTGCGACATTCAAGGCATTGTGAACAATGCCAACTATCAGCATTACTTGGAATATACCCGTCATGAATTCTTGCTCTCAACGGGGGCACCGAGTTTCTCAGAGTTTCACGATCAGGGGATAGATACCGTGGTGGCTCGTATCACCATGTCTTTCAAAACCCCTCTGCGTGGTGGCGATGTATTTGTCAGTAAACTGGCTCTGAAGCGTGAAGGGATCAAGTATGTGTTTTATCAGGACATCTATCGGAAGGCAGACGACAAACTTTGTCTGCGTGGAGTGGTTGAGGTGGTGTGCATAGTGAACGGCAAATTAGTGGAACCTACCATGTTTGATCCTATTTTTGCACCTTATTTATAATAGATAGTATTATTCATTAAATACGACAAGCTATGGAGTGTTTTTACAGCATTGCTCTCACGCAATGTCCTGGTATTGGTCATCGTGGAGCAAAACTTTTGATTGATGAATTGGGCAGCGCCCAAGCAGTTTTCGAACATCGTAAAGAAATTCCCGACTTACTACCTGATGCTTCAGCACGTGTTTGTGAAGCGCTGGAGTGCCCTGAGGCTCTGGAACGTGCCAAGCGTGAGATGGAGTTTATAGAAAAGAATCATCTTACTTGTTTGACTTTACAGGATGAGGCTTATCCTACTCGCCTTCGTGAGTGTGTAGATGCCCCCGTGGTCTTATTCTTCAAAGGGCATTGTGATTTTAATCGCCTGCATGTGATTTCCATGGTTGGTACGCGTCGAGCTTCAGATTATGGAAAACAATTTTGTGCAGATTTCCTGCATGACTTAGCCGAGTTATGTCCAGATGTACTGGTTGTCAGCGGATTGGCCTATGGGATAGATATCCATACACATCGTGCTGCCTTAGAAAATCACCTGGCTACTGTCGGAGTATTGGCACATGGATTAGATCGGCTTTATCCGTATCACCATCGTCAGACGGCAGTAGAGATGTTGAAAGAAGGTGGATTGCTCACCGAGTTCCTTTCGGAAACGAATCCCGATCCATTTAACTTTGTCTGCCGTAATCGCATTGTCGCAGGAATGGCAGATGCAACCATTGTGGTGGAAAGTGCAGAAAAAGGGGGATCTCTCATCACGGCAGATTTAGCCACTGGTTATGGAAAGGATTGCTTTGCAGTTCCTGGACGCATTAACGATGTTTTTTCCAAAGGAACCAATCAGCTTATTAGGGACAATAAAGCCGCTTTGATAGCAAATGCCGAGGATTTTGTCAAAGCGATGGGTTGGGAAACTCCAAACGGAAGACCTGAAGCAGTGCAATGCGAAATGTTTTTAGATTTAACTCCTGAAGAAACGAAGATAGTGGAATTATTATGTTGTCGTGGTGATTTGCAGGTCAATGCATTGGTCATGCTTTCAGATATTCCATTCAGTCAGATGACGACCTTACTCTTTCAGTTGGAAATGAAAGGAGTGGTTCGTGCCATGGTTGGTGGTGTCTATAGACTACTCTAAATAAACTGCCCTGCAAGAATTCTTGCAGGGCAGCGTCCTTATATAATAAATAAGGTAAGATTAGTCTTTCAGCTTAGCCCAGATGAAATCGCGGTTCAAATGAGCGATGTTGATAATAGACTCGTTCTTCGGGCACTCAGCCTCGCAAGCACGGGTGTTGGTGCAGTTACCGAAGCCCAGTTCATCCATCTTCATCAACATGGCCTTAGCACGACGCAGAGCTTCTGGCTTACCTTGTGGAAGCAGATTGAGCTGAGTCACCTTTGATGAAACGAACAGCATAGCAGAACCGTTCTTACATGCAGCCACGCAAGCACCACAACCAATACAAGCAGCAGCGTCCATAGCCTCATCGGCAATGTCCTTAGGAATGAGGATGGCGTTGGCATCCTGAGGAGCACCTGTACGTACGCTCACATAACCACCAGCCTGCATGATCTTGTCGAATGCGGTACGATCTACCATCAAGTCCTTGATTACAGGGAATGCGGCAGAACGCCAAGGCTCAATGGTGATGGTATCACCATCCTTGAAACGGCGCATGTAGATCTGGCAGGTTGTAGCACCTGTAGCAGGTCCGTGTGGATGACCATTGATGTAGAGTGAGCACATACCGCAGATACCCTCACGGCAGTCGTGGTCAAACACCACTGGTTCCTTGCCTTCGCTTACCAGCATCTCATTGAGAATGTCAAGCATCTCCAACAAAGAGGTATCACCAGGGATGTCTTTCATCTGGAACTCGTCAAAGTGACCTTTCTCCTTAGGGCCATTCTGACGCCAAACTCTCAGTTTAAATGATATATTTTTATCCATAGTTTCTTGTTCTTTAAATGTTCAACCTCCTGATTAGCTCTTGTAGTTACGAGTTTGTACCTTGATTGCCTCATAAACCAATGGTTCTTTCAGCAATTCTGGCTCTACATCGTCAGAGCCCTTGTATTCCCAGCAAGCTACATAGAAGTAGTTCTTATCATCACGTAAAGCCTCACCTTCTTCGGTCTGGTATTCTTCACGGAAGTGACCACCGCAGCTCTCGTTACGGTTCAGCGCATCGTAAGCCATCAGCTTACCCATGGTGATGAAGTCGTCCAGACGGATAGCCTTGTCAAGCTCAATGTTCATACCTTCCTTAGAACCTGGGATGAACAGATCTGTCTCAAACTTCTTGCGTACCTCGTCAAGTTTCTTCAAACCTATCTTCAGACCTTCTTCTGTACGACCCATACCTACATATTCCCACATGATGTGACCAAGTTCCTTGTGGATAGAATCTACAGAGCTCTTACCATGGATATTCATCAGGCGGTCGATCTTAGCTTGAACAGCCTTCTCTGCCTCTTCAAATTCAGGAAGATCGGTTGAGAAGCGTGGAACAGTGATTTGGTCAGCCAGATAGTTCTGGATGGTGTAAGGCAGTACGAAGTAACCATCTGCCAATCCCTGCATCAAAGCAGAAGCACCCAGACGGTTGGCCCCGTGGTCAGAGAAGTTGCACTCACCGATGGCGAAGAGGCCCTTCAGTGAAGTCTGCAATTCATAGTCTACCCAGATACCACCCATGGTGTAGTGGATAGCAGGATAAATCATCATTGGGTTATAGTACTTCACGCCATTGATTTCGTTGGCTACCTCACCAGGATTCACGTCGGTGATTTCCTCGTACATATCGAAGAGGTTGCCATAACGCTGGCGGATCACGTCGATACCCAGACGGCCGATAGCCTCAGAGAAATCGAGGAATACTGCCAAACCGGTATTGTTCACCCCGAAGCCCTTGTCGCAACGCTCCTTAGCAGCACGTGAAGCCACGTCACGAGGAACGAGGTTACCGAAAGCTGGATAGCGGCGCTCCAGATAATAGTCGCGCTGCTCCTCAGGAATGTCGGCACCATTCAGTGTGCCTTCCTGCAGCTTCTTGGCATCTTCCAAGCGCTTTGGTACCCAGATACGACCATCGTTACGCAGAGACTCTGACATCAGCGTAAGCTTAGACTGCTTGTCACCGTGCACTGGAATACAAGTTGGGTGAATCTGCACGAAAGCAGGATTAGCAAACCAAGCACCCTTGCGGTAGCAAGCCATGGCAGCTGATACGTTGCAGGCCATTGCGTTGGTAGAGAGGAAGTAAGCATTTCCATAACCACCAGTAGCAATTACAACGGCATGGGCAGCGAAGCGCTCCAGCTTACCTGTTACCAAATTCTTGGCAATGATACCGCGTGCACGACCGTCAACGATCACTACATCCTGCATCTCATAGCGGGTGTAGAGCTTCACGGTACCAGCAGCTACCTGACGGCTCAGTGCAGAATAGGCACCCAGCAACAGCTGCTGACCCGTCTGACCGCGGGCATAGAATGTACGTGATACCTGTGCACCACCGAATGAACGGTTGGCCAGCAGGCCGCCATACTCACGAGCGAAAGGAACGCCCTGAGCCACGCACTGGTCGATAATATTGTTAGACACCTCAGCCAGACGATATACGTTGGCTTCGCGGGCACGGTAGTCACCACCCTTCACGGTGTCGTAGAACAAGCGATATACAGAGTCACCGTCGTTCTGGTAGTTCTTAGCAGCATTGATACCACCCTGTGCAGCGATGGAGTGCGCACGGCGTGGAGAGTCCTGGATGCAGAAGTTAAGCACTCTGAATCCCATCTCACCAAGTGATGCGGCAGCAGAAGCACCAGCCAGACCAGTACCGACCACAATGATATCGAGGCGACGCTTATTAGCGGGGTTAACTAATTTCTGGTGGGCTTTATAGTTGGTCCATTTTTCAGCCACCGGTCCCTCAGGAATTTTAGAATCTATCTTTGTCATATTCAGTTACAATTTAGTCAGTTAATAGTTCAAGTTTCCGTATTTCCCACTTACCTTAGATAAGTGACTTGATGAAGAATACGATGACAACCAATGCGAAGAGTCCCATGACAATGGAGCTGAACCAAATGCCGATGCACTTCCAACGCTCGAACCATATACGGTTGTTCCAACCGATGGTCTGCAATGCGCTCCAGAATCCATGAGTAAGGTGGAACCAGATGGCGCAAATCCATACCAGATAAAGAACCACATAGATAGGATTAGCGAAGGTCTGCACGATGTAGTGGTAGCCATTCTTGGCATATGCCAGCGTCTCTGGATTTACGGCACCACCGGCTTTCTCTACCAATTCCGGAAGCATCATCTTGCTCCAGAAATTAAATAAGTGCAGAATCAAGCCCAATGCCACGATGATGCCCAGCACCAGCATGTTTTGTGAAGCCCACTCTACGTTCTTTGGCTTTTCGGTAACAGCATAACGCTCAGTACCGCGTGCCTTGCGATTCTGCCATGACAGCCAAAATGCATAGACAATGTGAATGACAAACAGGGCTGCCAAAAGCATGGTAGCTACAACAGCATACCAGTTAGAACCCAGAAATTCGCAGATCATGTTATATCCGTCTTCTGAGAACAAGGCAACAACGTTCATCGCACAGTGAAATGTCAGAAACAGAATAAGGGCGAGACCGGTTACGCTCATCACCACTTTCCTTCCTACAGATGAATTAGTTAACCACATAGATGATTTAGATTTAATTATTAATAGTTATTATTACTTAATTTGCACAACGATACATATAAGTATGCAAATATAGTTAAAAAAGCTGAATATGCAAACTTTTAATGTAGAATATTGTTTTAGCCAGATTTTTCTTACCTTTGTGCTCTGTATATAAAAGACGCTTATGAAAAAGACTGCAGTTATCTGGATACTCTTACTTTTGGCTTCTCCACTGCTTGCACAGAATTGGGAAGTCGATATGATTCATCATATTAATGGATGGCAAGGCGAGTTTATTCACGACTATAGCAATTTCATTTCCAATACTGAGCCTTACATTGCTTTAGGAGTACCTTTGGCCATGGGAGCAGTGGGATGGTGGAAGCATGATGAGGGGCTGATGCGTGATGCCGTATTCATCGGTACGTCTGTCGTGGGGACTTTTGCTTTGGCCATGGGACTGAAATACATCGTCGATCGTACACGTCCTTATGAAGCCTATCCGGATTTGATTCATCCACATAGTACAGAGGCCGACCCTTCGTTTCCTTCTGGACATACCGCTTCGGCTTTTGCATTGGCTACCTCACTTTGTATACGTTATCCTAAATGGTATGTGATAGCTCCTTCTGCACTTTGGGCAGGCTCTGTGGCCATTTCAAGAATGTATGAGGGCGTTCATTATCCTACCGATGTGATGGCTGGCGCGGCACTTGGAGTGGGATGCACCATCGGAAGCTATTATCTGACCAAGTGGCTTAACAAAAAATTATTTGCTAACTAGGAAAATATTTTTCTCTAACTAGAAAAAAAGATTTTGCCAGTTAAAGCGTTTTTTCATTAAGTAGTTTCAGTGCAGTGAGGACACTCTGATTCCTACTGTTCATCACATGGTAATACTCGCTCATATCCCATAGATCACGTGCGATTAACGCTTTCAGTTGCAGTTTGACGTAAGGGAGCGAGTAGTCGTACTGCTCTTGATTGAATGGAATCTCCAGTTTGTCGGCTTCTGCTCGCATATAGCCCAAAATCTCTTCATCAATCTCGAATTCTGTATTGAATGCATTGAAGTCCTTGTATTTCTTTGCCAATTCCTTGCGATGCTTTTCAATATAGGTTGTTGTTGTCTTCAGGATGAGGCCTTGAGCCGATAACTGACGATGGTAGTCGGTATAAAGCGTTGTATCCAGTGGAACAAAGTAATCGGGCATGATGCCACCTCCTCCATAAACGGTACGTTGGAGTTTCAATGTGCTGAATTTCAGAGAATCAGGCAGATGGATGCTGTCGGCATGCATCAATTCACCATGTCGATAACGCTCATTCAGTTCTTTGTTGTAGTCTGCCAGATTGCCATTGTCGCTCTTGGTACCATCTGCATTGGTTTGGTAAGGTTTTTGGATACAGCGGCCTGTAGGAGTATAATACCGTGCGGTCGTCAGCCTTATCATCGAACCATCGTTCAGATTGATGGGACGTTGCACCAGTCCTTTGCCGAAAGTCCGTCTTCCCACAATAGTACCTCTATCCCAATCTTGTATGGCTCCTGCAACAATCTCACTTGCAGAAGCGGTGTATTCATTCACCAGAACAACGAGCTTCCCATTGCGCAAACTGCCGTTTCCTTTGGCGTAGTAGTTTTGGCGTCGCGAAGCCCTTCCTTCGGTATAAACGATCAGATCCTTTTGTTCGAGGAACTCATTAGCCATATCAATGGCGGCATTAAGGTAACCACCACCGTTGTCTTGAAGGTCGAGGATCAAGTCGACCATTCCCATGCCTTTGAGTTTTGCTAATGCCTCTGAAAACTCTTTGCCAGTAGTAGCTGCAAACTTATTCACACGGATATATCCGATACCTGGCTCTGCTATATAGGCGGCATCCAGACTACTGATAGGAATCTTGTCGCGTTTCACATCAAAATGAAGCAAGTCTTTCACACCTCTTCT
>JAGCFP010000079.1 GCA_017650045.1 Bacteroidaceae bacterium
CGACCGTCTTGCGGCGCTTAGGTAAAAAGGAAGCAATCTTAGCTGCGGAGATGCAGCCGGCGGCGCTTCTTTTGATTCTTTTCTTCGAGCTGCAGCGAAGAAAAGAATGGGTAACTTCTGAGCTGCAGCGAAGAAAAGAATATCAACCTTTAAGCCAATTCGAAACGATGGTTACACCATCAGGAGTAAGCACGCTTTCCGGATGGAACTGAATACCATGAATGTCGTAATGACGATGGCGCAGAGCCATGATCTGACCTTCCTGACTCTCAGCCGTAATCACCAACGCCTCAGGCAGCTCCTTCTTATCCACTACCCAAGAGTGATAGCGCCCCACGTTGATTTCCTTCCCCAGTCCGTTGAAGATGTATTCTCCTGCATCGTTGAGGAGGCTCACGGGCGTTTGCACCCCATGGAACACCTCACTGAGGTTGGTCAACATGGCGCCAAAAGCCTGTCCGATGGCCTGCTCTCCCAAGCATACACCCAACATGGGCTTCTGTCCTGCATAGGCCTTGATCACGTCAAGCAGCAGTCCTGCTTCTTCAGGGATGCCAGGCCCTGGAGAGAGGATGATCTTGTCGTATCGCCTCAAATCACTGAGATTGAATTTATCATTTCTCAGCACGTCCACCGTAGCACCCAGCTCTTTCACTAAGTGGGCCAGATTATAAGTGAACGAGTCGTAATTATCTATAATAACTATCTTCATATTCAATTCTCAATCTTTTTTACTCCTCCTCCGCTCTGTCGATGGCTCTGCGCAGCGCTCCGAGTTTATTGTTCACTTCCTGCAGTTCATTCTCTTCATTACTTTTAGCCACGATACCGCCTCCTGCCTGGAACCAAAGGACACCGTTGCGACTTACGAAGGTTCGGATGGTAATGGCTTGATTAAGGCTGCCATTCAGTCCGATGAAGCCGATACAGCCACCGTAAGCGCCACGATTGTGAGGCTCCAGCTCGCTGATGATCTGCATCGCACGCACCTTAGGCGCCCCACTAAGCGTTCCTGCAGGGAAAGTGTCGATGAAGGCCTTGATCGGATTGGCATCCTCATCTAGTTCGCCACTGACACGACTCACCAAGTGAATCACATGACTGTAGTATTGCAACTGCTTGTAGAACTCCACTTGCACATGGTGGCAGTTGCGTGAAAGGTCGTTACGTGCTAAGTCCACCAGCATCACATGCTCCGCGTTCTCCTTTGGATCTTTGCTCAACGCTTCCGCATTCAGCGCATCCTGTACCGGATCACCTGTGCGTCGAGTAGTTCCAGCGATAGGGTCGATGTAAGCTTTCCGTCCTTCTATGCGCAAGTGCGTTTCAGGTGAAGAGCCAAAGATTCGGAAGCCACCAAAGTCAAAATAGAAGAGGTATGGAGAAGGGTTGATACTACGGAGTGCCCGATACAGACGGAAGTCGTCCCCCTCGAAACGCTGTTCAAAACGACGGGAGAGCACCACTTGGAACACATCTCCACGCAGACAGTGAGCAATCCCTCGACGGATATTCGCCTTGTGCTCCTCATCAGTCAATGTCGAAGTCGTAGGCCCCACCGCCTTAAAGTCATACACCCTGTAAGTGTTGTTCTTGATGGAGTTCTTGATCTCCCTCAGATGGTCGCGTTCGCCATCCTCCAGCATTTCGATAAGCACCAGTTCGTTCTTATAGTCGTGAAACACAATAATGTACTTATAAAGAATGTAGTGCATGTCAGGTGCATCATTACGATCTTCACGACTGTCTTTCACGGGGATATGCTCAAAGTAGCGCACTGCATTAAACGAGGTATAGCCATACAGTCCGCAGTAGTTGCTACCTTCCCCTTCCACATGGAAGCGACTCAGGAAGTCGGTCAGCGCATGC
This sequence comes from Bacteroidaceae bacterium, assembly GCA_017650045.1. Classification (GTDB taxonomy): domain Bacteria; phylum Bacteroidota; class Bacteroidia; order Bacteroidales; family Bacteroidaceae; genus Bacteroides. The sequence continues at coordinate 1,870 of JAGCFP010000079.1, forward strand.
TCTACCCGATAATCCTCCGTGATAGGTTTTATTTCCCTCGATCCATCAGGAAGGCGATACACGGCATTCCCATGGTCGATACTCACACTTGCCAAAGGACACAGTCCGATAAAAGAGCGGTTGTTCTCACCGCTGTGATAGTCGGAGCTCTCCATCAAGGCACTTTGCGTGAATTGGTCACGCAGTTTTAAATAGGTACTAACGGGCGTGTATAGGTCGCCTAGTACCATGCAAGATGCTGTTTTGTAGTTGTATTTTTTCATATTTTATTAAATTGTTTTTTTAAGTTTTCGTATTCTTTTTTCTTTTGCTCGTGCAAAAGAAAAAGAATCAAAAAGAAAACACGCCGACTGCACTTCCGCAGCTAAGCTTGCTTCGCTTTTACCTAAGCGCTGCAAGACGACCCCCTTCGGGGCTCTTATTGGTGCAGCGCTTTTAACGGTAAAAACTCGCAATCTTTTTACGCTGCTCCAGTGAGGTCGGGATCTTTGACGCAACATCGCTTCGCTCGTTGAGCGCTTTGTACTTACATGACCACACTAAGGTTATCATGCGCAGCTTTCCGGCCTCATTTTTGCAGCGTTTTAAAAATCGGGAAAGTTTTCCGTTAAAAAGCGCGGGCTGTTTGAGCAAGCGAAGCTTGCGAGTTTTCGCGCTTTAGGAAAACGTGAGCGATTTTTAGCGTAAAAAATGCAGCCGGCGGCGCTTCTTTTGATTCTTTTCTTCGAGCTGCAGCGAAGAAAAGAATATTAAATGCTAAATGCATTTAAATAGGTCTCCAAATCTTTATCACCTCTTCCCGACACCGTCAGCACCACCACGTCAGTGGGTTTGAACTGCATTTTGGGGAGGGCACCCAGGGCATGGGCACTCTCGATGGCAGGGATGATGCCCTCCATCTTCGTCAGCTCAAAGCCTGCAGCCAATGCTTCATCATCGTTGATGGACAAAACGGTGGCACGCTTTTGGGCAGCCAGATTCGCATGCATCGGACCAATGCCCGGATAATCCAAACCAGCAGAGATGGAATAAGGCTCTTCTATCTGTCCGTCCTCATCTTGGATGACATAGGTTTTCGCTCCATGAATGATACCTGTTTTTCCTAAGGCGATGGTAGCCGCAGTCTTTCCACTATCTACGCCCAGGCCACCAGCTTCCGCCAGTATGATTTTCACTTTGGGATCATCGATGTAATGATAGATGGTACCTCCTGCATTGCTGCCACCACCCACACACGCCATCAGATAGTCGGGATAGTCGCGCCCTTCCTTCTCTTGCAGTTGCTCCTTGATTTCCTTACTGATTACTGATTGCAGACGAGCCACCATGTCGGGATACGGATGAGGTCCCACCGTAGAGCCTATGATATAGAACGTGTTTTCAGGATGACAGCACCAGTCGCGAATAGCCTCATTGGTGGCATCTTTCAACGTCATGTTTCCACTGGTCACGGGCACCACGCTGGCACCCAGCATCTTCATCTTTTCCACATTCACACGCTGACGTTTCACATCCGTCGCACCCATATAGACCACACACTCCATGTTCATCAGCGCGCAGACAGTTGCCGTGGCCACCCCATGTTGTCCCGCACCAGTCTCCGCGATGATGCGAGTCTTTCCCATGTGGCGAGCCAGTAGAATCTGTCCCACGGTGTTGTTGATTTTGTGCGCGCCCGTATGGTTCAGGTCTTCACGCTTCAGATACAACTTGCAACCATACTTTTCAGACAGCCGACGTGCTAAGTAGAGTGGGGAAGGGCGTCCCACATAGTCGCGCAGCAACTGGTGATACTCCTTCTGGAAAGCTTCACTTTCCAATACTTTGAGATACTCTCGCTGTAGGTCTTCCACACATTTGTGGAGAATTTCAGGCACGTAAGCACCTCCGAACTCTCCGTAATAACCATCTTGGTCCACTAAATAACTCATAACTATTTGATATTTGTAATTTGCTACACAGAAGAAGCCCCGCCGCAGGTGCGACAGGGCTTCTCTTTATCTATACATCTTTAATTATATACATACAGGGCTCTGCTCCTTACGACTTCATGCGAGTTGTAACGGGCGCCACCACCAATATGTATAAACTAAAGTTCTCATTCCTTTTTAGGTTTATTGGGTGCAAATGTAAATGGTTCTATTTAGATATGCAAGGAAAAAGGAAAAATTTTTATAAAAAGATGAAATTTTCTTTCAATTATTTCGTAAATAGGGATAAAATTGCGAAATTTATCAGCGTAAAAGCATAAATCTTGACAGTTATGGCAAAGATAAATCCTTCATTCTATCGTATTTTGATTGCGCTGGTCATCGGACTGGTGCTGGTACTCTTCCCGCAAGATGCTGCAGATTACCTGGTCATTGCCGTGGGAGTTGTTTTCATGCTGCCATCTGTCTTTTCGATGGTCAATTATTTCATGAGTAAGGACGAGCCCCGTCCCCCGTTCCCAGTCGATGCTCTTGGAGGCTTCCTCTTTGGTCTGATGCTGGTCATCATGCCGGGGTTCTTTGGCAATATCCTCACCATCGTCTTAGGCTTCGTACTCACCATGGCAGGTGTTCAGCAGATCGCCTCACTGATCGCAGCGCGCAGGTGGACGCCCGTACCCATCTGGAACTACATCGTGCCCGTGATCATCCTTCTGGCAGGTATCTTCTCCCTCGCCAATCCGGGGAGTGTGCGTGCCACGGTGTTTAAGGTACTGGGAGTCTTCTTCATTCTCTATGCCATCTTCGAGTTCTCCAACTGGTTCTTCTTTATGCGCAAACGCCCTATGTATCAGAATGATGGAGCACAGACTGGAAAGAGTGTGCTGGAGAAGATGGGTGTCGATGAGGAAGATGTGACGGATGTGGAGATCGTTGAAGAGAATTAGAACCGACTCTTCTCTGCTTGCCCAGCTTCATGCCCTCTGTATGGGCGATGCGTCATGTTGAAACTGTAGCGCAGCGTCACTATCACATGCCTGCTGTTGTACTTCAGATCTTGCAGCAGCATGGTGTGCTTGTCATACAGACGTGTGGCTTCCCTTAAGCCATGCAGCAGATCATCCCCCTCCACCTTCACAAAGAGCCTGTCGCCCAGGAACGACTTGCTCAGACTGAGGTCAGTGGTCCAGGAACATTTCACGTACGACACGTTCCGCGTATCCCCCTTGCTGCGGAAGTGGAAATTGGCTTCTGCCTGCCATCCTTTCCCCAGATGGAATCCATTGGTGAGCGCAGCCGTCAGCAGAGGTGTGTGTAGGGCCTGTCTGCCATAATCCGTATGCAGCGTGAGCCATTGCCTGCGCAGATCCACATGCAGCGTGGGAGACCACAGCCCTATCACAGGCGATAAAGCCACCGTGGCAAAGACTCTTTTCAGGGAATGCAGATTATCATGCGTCCAGTAAGTGAGGGTAGGGCTCTCTGTGGGTTGGTCAGCCGTCTGAACCACCGCATCGCGCAAGTCCTCATAGCCGATGCTCCCCTCCAAGAACTTCCAGCTTCCCTTCACACTCAGTTGGTGCTGATACGCTGCTTTCAGATCCGCATACCCCTTCTCACGGTCGTACCTGCTCTGATACACCACATGGGTCGTCAGCCACTGATACGCAGGCCGATGCACGGAAGTCTGGTAATCCAGTGACACCTTTGCCTCTCCCAGCGATCTCGTCAGTCGCAGCGCAGGCAGCCAGAAAGCCTCATGCCTCTCCGAGTCGAATTGCAAGCCTGTGGCCAACTGCCACGACCCCATCTCCAGCGTATGGTTCACGTAAGGGATAAAACGGTGGTAGATAAACCTGTTCCTGTCCATAGGTTGCGTGAGATCCGCCTGATAATGGTCGAAGTGCCGCGTATGCAGATACGTAGCCCCCCAGTCCAGCGAGCCATGCGTCCACGCATGATCCAGTGCCAACGTCAGCGCCAGCACATGCGAACGCTTCAGCCTGAAGTTGTTGCTACTTACCTTCATACCATCCCCCGCATCCTCCTCGATCACCATGTTCACGTTCTGCTTATGCGAGTAATACTCCGCATCCAGAGCGATGCTGGTTCTCTGCAGTTGCCCCCGATAGTAAGCATTTACCTGATGCGTCATCACATTGCCATTGTTCCACGTGATGTCCATCCGTTCACTACCCGTCCTTCCACCATGATCGTCCGATGCAGGCGTATGGATAAGGTGATAAGCCACCCCAATCTGATGGTTGGGACGCAGTTGGAAGTTCATGCCCACGTTGCCCATATAGCCGTTGCCACCCCATTCTCTCCGCATCGCATACTGCTGCTGCCAGAGCGAGTCGCCACGCACGCTATGCACCACGCTACCTTCCTCCACATGGAGCGGATCATCGAACGTCAGTGAGCCATAGATATCAAACCGTTGATGGTTGAATACCAACCCCACACGGCCCGATTTATCAGTATGGTCAGAACGTGTAAACCAGGTCTCAGCCTCCACGCCCAGTCCCAGTGTATCAGGCACATGCTGCTGCGCCCATGTCAGTAGCGTGAGCATCAAGAGTACTATGGAAAGATACGTTCGCTTCATTGTTTTCAGATTGATGGCGCAAAGGTAGCCCCTTTTTTTGACTTAAAAAAATGCGACAAACGATCCTAGAAGCCTTCAGATGTTACAATGTTGTGTCGTAACCATATTGTAATGAGCATTTTACTCCCTCGATGAAGAATAGGCTTACCTTTGCTGAAAATCACTATAAGTGGGTAAACTAAGACATTGTTTTTTGCTGAAAATCACTAAATGTGAGTAAGCTAACGTATTACATAAAAGAAATCGTCAATCTGTATGGGCCAGCCTTCCTCCTTCGGAACCGTGCCCGTAAGTTGTTGGGAAGTGCGCGTCAGCGTGCAGATTGGGAAGAGATAGCCGACCGTGTAAGCTATTACAACCAATTGAACGCTGATGCCACCTTGCCCGACGTTGTCATGCATGAGCATCACGGACACTACTACATCTTTCTTGATACGTTGAAGCATTACCATTACTCCACCTTCCATTCCGCCTATTACTTTGACCTCATGTCCGTGGCACGCTATTTCGGTAAGTCCCATAAAGTGGGCTATGTGCCAGGCGATGTCTATTTCACCCCCTCCTTCCCAGCCTTGGTAAAGAGTCGGTTGCTGCATCAGGACCATACCAACAGCGTCCTGTTGAAGCTCGATAAGTACCGCCATTTCCAGTTTGTGAAAGACACCAAACCCTTTCAGGAGAAACGCGATCAAGCCATTTTCAGAGGAAAGATAAGGCTGAGCCGTCAGCGTCGCCAGTTCATGGAGCTCTATTTTGGCAGTCGTGTGTGCGACTGTGGCATCGTAGAAACCCTGAAGGAACATCCAGAATGGACCACCCCTCGAAAGAGCATAGCTGAGCATCTGGATTATAAGTACATCATGTGTCTGGAAGGCAACGACGTAGCCACCAATCTGAAGTGGGTCATGTCCTCCAATTCCATTGCCGTAATGCCACGTCCCACCTGTGAGACCTGGTACATGGAAGGTCGTCTCATCCCAGATTACCACTACATCGCCCTCAAGGACGACCTCAGCGACCTCGAAGAACGGATGCAGTACTACAGCAGTCATCAAGAAGAGGCGCAGCAGATCATCGACCATGCCCATGCCTTCGTAGATCAGTTCCGTGATGAAGAGCGCGAGCAGCTTATCTCCCTGTTGGTTATGGAGCGCTACCTCCAGCTCACGAATCCCCTTTCCGAGGAGAAGTAGTCTAAGATTTACTTGCAGGTCTTATAAATAACACCTATCTTTGTGAAGAACTAAATACGTCTATTATGGAACCCGTTATTAAAAACAAGTTTATTCTTAAAGACCTGGTCGTTCTGTGGATTGCCTTGACTGCCCTATGTTGTGCAGCGATAAATCTTCATATCAAGCTGAATATGCTGGAAAAGAAAGAAGAAGAGGAGTAACAAGTTCCCTCCCCTGAGAGAGGGGAGGGTTAGGGAGAGGTATGAACCTCAATGCTTGAACGCTAACTGGTATCCTTGCAGTATGGCTGAGACTGGCACTTCTTCAGGCTTGATGCCATTCTCTACACAACCTTGCATGGTAGGGAGGACATAAC
>JAGCFP010000080.1 GCA_017650045.1 Bacteroidaceae bacterium
CGCTCAGATGTCTAACGTATTCACTATCACTGGTTACTCTGGTCTGGATCCTGAAACCGGCCGTGTAGGTAGCGATATGAATAAGGGTGTTGACTACGGTGCATATGGTATGCCACGTCAGTATCTCTTCGGTGTGAACATTGGTTTCTAATAGGCGTTCTTAAGTATCACTTAAAAACAGAAATCTAATAATATAAATAATAGAAATTGATATGAAAAAAACATTATTATATTCAGCTATGGCGTTGGCAGCTACGATGACCATGAGCAGCTGCGGCGACGACTTCCTGTTGCTGGAGCCTGTGGGCGTTGTGACCGAGTCAACATTGATGGATGCACAGGGTGTGGACTTTGTGCTGACCAAGGCATACGCCAACCTGTATGCCCCAGGCCGTGACTATTTCTCCTGCCCATTGGTAAACTATACCTATGGTGACTGCTTCGGTGGTGATGCCAACAAGGGTTCTGAATTTGCCGACCAGTCTGACTTTACGGAGATTGAGACTTACTCTTTCAACTCAGCTAATGGTTATATTCGTAGCAAGTACCGCTATGTATATGACGGTGTGAAGTATGCCAACGATGCCGAGCGTATCGCTAACATGACCGCTGAAGCTGGCAAGATTACTGATGCAGAACTTAACCTCGTAAAGGCTCAGACCGCTTTCCTGCGTGGTCTGTTCCACTTCGAGGCTGTGAAGTTGTTTGGTGCAGCTGTTCCTTACGTAAGCTATGAGGCTTCTATCTCTGCCACTGACCCTAAGGTGAGCAATGTAGATGAGAACGGTAACTACATCTTTATTTGGGACAATATCATTTCTGATTTCGACTTTGCTATGAACAACCTGCCAGAAACTTGGCCAGCTGCTCAGGTGGGTCGTGCCAACAAGTGGGCTGCCGCTGCTTACAAGGCAAAGGTGATGATCTATCAGGCTTCTCCTTACACCGGTTCAGAGAACGGTGCCGGCAAGACTGGTAACTGGGCTGCTGCTAAGTCTATCCTGGAGCAGCTCATCAACAGTGGTGTGGACTCTAAGGGTAACAAGTTCAAACTGGCTAATACTTATGAAGAACTCTGGACCGCAGGTAAGAGTGACTGGACTGGTGAGTCAGTATTCGACATCCAGGCTGCTATCGTAGGTACTTCCAACAACAACCCATCAGCTCTGCTCGGTGGTTCTCACATCGCTATGGCAGGTGCTATCGGTGGTGGTTGGGGTTTCTTCCAGCCTTCAGTATACCTGACTTCTTCCATGAAGACAGATGCTAATGGTCTGCCTGTAGAAGACTTAGGTAATACTATGTCAGTGCCAGATCCAAAGGGTAAGCCAGACATTGATTCTAAGACTGGTGAGCAGAAGAAAGATCCTGAAACAGGAGAGCTGATGTGGAAGGAAATTATCAAGACTGACCTTGATGTTTATACCGACCCACGTCTGGACTATGCAGTAGGTCGTTTCGGTGTTCCTTACTATGACTGGGGTACTCCTGAGACTGTTGATGGTTGGGTACGTTCAACCTCAAACGGTGGTTACTTCCTGAACAAGAAGTACATGCCTAAGAAGGCCGATAAGGGTAGCTTGAGTAACAATAACTCTACAGGTTCTTCTGCAAAGAACCACCACTTGATCCGCTTGGCCGACATCTATCTGCTGTATGCTGAGTGCTGCATCGAGACCGGTGACAACGCTACTGCATTGGAATACATCAACAAGGTACGTGCACGTGCAGCTAACTCATACGTAAAGGCTGACGCTACAACCATTGGTGGTCCATACGTATTGGAAGACTTAGTAAATGGTAAGACTTTGGAAGGTGCTGCTGGTAACTACCGTATCGGTCTGTGGCCTGCAGGTACTGATGTAAGAAAGGCTCTGATTGCTGAGCGTCACATGGAGTTGGCACTGGAAGGCCATCGTTGGTTCGACCTGGCTCGCTGGGGTATTGCTCAGTCTGAGGTTCAGAACTTCATCAACTATGAGTCTAACTTCTTGACTAAGTATTCTGGTAAGACTTACAACTCTAAGTGGGTAATGTTCCCAATTCCTAACGATGAGATCGTTACCATGCAGGGTCTGTTGGTTCAGAATTCAGCTTGGAAGTAATTGCTTTTCTCGGAGCAATAAACCAGTTGCTCTGTTATAGATGAAATGATGAATATGGGGAGCGTACCTTATGGTATGCTCCCCTTTTCTAAGAAACCGTATTAAACAATACAGACTATGACTTTCCGAAGTATCCCTTTCATCCTCTGCCTCGTGGCCTTTATGGCCGTTTCCTGTGACAGTACGATAGAGGTGCGCCACCAACTGGATGAGGAGGTTTCCATCGTGCCCGACTATAAGGACGTTACCATTCCCCCCAACATTGCCCCGCTGAACTTCCATGCGGAAGTATCTGGCGAGACGGCACTGCTCATCAGCGGTGCTGACGGTGCATCCATCCAGGTGCGCGGTAAGGATGGTCGTTTTACCATCCCACAGAAGCGCTGGGAGTCCCTGCTGTCTTCAAGCAAGGGCAGTGAGATTACCTTGACGGTGTGCAGGAAGGGTGCTGACGGCTGGTCCTCCCTTACCCCTTTCAGGATGTATGTGGCAGAGGACGAGATGGATCCCTATGTGGCCTACCGCCTTATCCAGCCGGGCTATACGTTCTGGAACCTGATGGGCATCTACCAGCGTGACCTCACTTCTTACAAGCAGACAGCCGTCTATGAGAACCGCCTTACGGACTACAACTGCGTGAACTGCCACAGTTTCCCTGCCCGCAACCCTGAGAACATGCTGTTCCACATGCGTGCGAAGAGTGCGGGAACCGTCATAAAGCAGGGTGACAGCTACGAGAAGCTGAACACGAAGACCGATGAGACCATCTCCGCCCTGGTATATCCCTACTGGCACCCCTCTGAGAAGTATATGGCATTTTCCGTGAATTCGACGCTTCAGGCTTTCTTCGCCCATTACGAGAACCTGATAGAGGTGTTCGACAATGCTTCTGATGTGGTGCTCTATGATGTGGAGAAGCATGAGGTGTTCTCAAGTCCCCTGCTGAAGAGCGAGGATGCCTTCGAGACGTTCCCGACGTTCTCCCCCGATGGCAGGAGCCTGTACTTCTGCTCTGCCCAGAAAGTGGACAGCCTTCCGCTGACCTACAAGGACGTGCACTATAGCCTTTGCCGCATCGATGTGGATGTGGAGCACCGCACGTTCGGTATGGAAGTGGATACGCTCTACAACGCCGTGACGGAAGGTCGTAGCATCTCCTTCCCCCGTATTTCCCCCGATGGCAGATACATGGCGGTGACGCTGCATGATGCCGGTAACTTCTCGATCTGGCACCCTGAGGCCGACCTATATCTCATAGACTTGGAAAGTGGAGAGATGCGCCCGTTGACAGAGGCCAACAGCCCTGATACGACAGACAGCTACCACTCCTGGAGCAGCAACAGTCGCTGGCTGGTATTCAGCAGTCGCCGTCTGGATGGGCTCTACACGCGTCCTTACTTTACCTACATAGACAAGGACGGTCATGCACACAAGCCATTCGTGCTCCCTCAGGAGGATCCCGTGAAATATTACGACGATCTGTTCTATTCTTATAATATTCCAGAGTTTATCAAGGATAAGGTGGAAGTGAATCCGCAAATCATCGCTAAAATGATGAAAGACACGGAGGGTATAGATGTGACTTATAAATAACCATCGCCCCGATTCACATCGGAGCGATGGCTCATAACTTTTTTGAACTAACATTTAGGATTATACGCAATGCATATAAACCTTACGGGCACAAAGTTAGTTCATTATGGGGGTACGGCTTTGCCTTATTATTTAATTGACTTGTCGGATTTTTATTTAGAGCAGGCTTAACAGATGCATTACATGCGGGATGCGTTCGATGTCAGAGAGTTCTCGCATGATTTCCAGTTCCTCAATAATTCGATTGGCTTGTAGGGATTCATAGCGTACAGGCCAAGTGTACTGCTGCAGATGAGCCATGATCTCCTGGTATTCTGGGAAATTTTGTACCAATCTTTCTAAAAAAGAAACAGGTAAGAAGAGGCGAATGAATTCTACCTCGCCATCTTCATTGACAATCTGACAATTGAAGGACCAGTTGTGTGTAAGGGTAGGTGGGAATAACATGACATCTCCAGAAATCATCGGTGGTACCTCTGATCCTTCCTGTCCTACCAGTTCTGCCCCCTTGACAAGATAGGATAGTTCCCAACTCTCATCAGGGTATGCTTCTATAAGGTTTAGGGGCGGTTGTTTTTTATAATCGTAAGTAAAAGATGCGTCATTCATATTGTCACATATTCAACCTTTCATGTCCGCAAATCTAAGGTTTATTTTTGTGAAAAGCAAATATTGGACAATAATAAACAAATATCAACGCTGATTTCTATATTCCGTAGGACTGACACCATGTCTTTTCTTAAACGTACGATTGAAGTAGGGTACATCATTGAACCCCGACTTATAGCAGACCTCTGAGATAGAGAGGTTACCTTCTCGCAGGAGTTTGCATGCTAAGTCCATGCGATATTCATTGAGGTAGGTAATGAAGGTCTTACCAGTGGCGCGTTTGAAAAACACGCAGAATGAAGTGCGGTTCATGCCCACATGCTTGGCAATGTGCTCTAACTTGAAGTCGCGTTGCGCATTACAATACACATAGACCTCCACTTCATTTAGTAGCTTCTGGTCTCTTTCTACGGATTTCTTACGCTCTGTGATGCTATAACCAGCTTCTGGCTCCGTCATAAGCACTACTAAATGAACCATCTGTGAGATGCGCTGCAAATCATCCATTCCACGCATGGAGAGCAGGACGCTGCAAATGCGTTGCGCCAGTTTTTTCTCGAACTCAATGGCTGAATCCTGCTGCATGAACCTCTCAATGCGCTCTTTAAGCTCCGGAAAAGTATTGGAACAACGTTGCAGGAAATCGGCAGAGAAAAAGGCACTTAGACTACAGATCTTGCCTTCCTTATCCGTGTCTCCCTTGTTGTACTGATACCAATTGGGGATATGGGGAGGAATAAGTGTGACTTCCCCGGCCTTAAAGGGGGTAACCTTGTCAGCAATGATCCTGGTGCCTTGTCCTTGTCTGACGTAAATAAGTTCCCATAAGTCATTCTCATGGAGGCCAATCTGCTCTTCAGGGAAAAGATGAACCTCAATGAATTTTAAAGGTTTATTGTCTTCCATCGTTTCTTTTTTTATTCTGTGACAAAGATACAATTTTTTTTCTAAAAACATGAGAATTGTTCAATATTCTTGTCGTTTTTTTCTTGAATAAATCGTGGTCAATGGTTAGGGGGTGCGTAATTCAGCCTCGCAGAAATTTCAAGCACTCGGAAATGAAAAGAAAACGGGTTTTTCTTTTACATTTCTCCCGTTTTTAGTAATTTTGCGCTCCAAAATAAATATCATAGAGAATGAACAACGAAATATCCCGCAGACGTACCTTCGCCATCGTCGCACACCCAGATGCCGGTAAGACCTCACTGACTGAGAAACTGCTGCTCTTTGGTGGCCAGATTCAGGTGGCTGGTGCCGTGAAGAGCAACAAGATTCGGAAGACGGCTACCAGCGACTGGATGGACATCGAGAAGCAACGTGGTATCTCCGTGACTACCAGTGTGATGGAGTTCGACTATCATGACTATAAGATTAATATTCTGGATACGCCTGGCCACCAGGACTTTGCAGAGGACACCTATCGCACGCTGACAGCGGTGGACAGTGTGATCATCGTGATTGATGGTGCCAAGGGTGTGGAAGCACAAACCTTGAAACTCATGGAAGTATGTCGCATGCGAAACACGCCTGTGATTATCTTCGTGAACAAGATGGACCGTGAGACGAAGGATCCGTTCGACCTGCTCGATGAACTGGAGGACCAACTGCAGATCAGTGTGCGCCCGCTTTCATGGCCGATTGACAATGGGGCTCGCTTCAAGGGGGTTTACAATATTTATGAGCAGCGACTCAATCTGTTCCAACCTTCCAAACAGGTTGTTACAGAGAAAGTGGAGGTGGACATCCATACCGAGGAGCTGGAAAGCCATATAGGCAACAAGCAAGCGGAGCAACTGCGTGCTGACCTTGACTTGCTGGAAGGTGTATATCCGGAATTCGACCCTCAGGCGTATCTGGATGGGCATTTGGCACCTGTATTCTTTGGTTCGGCACTGAACAACTTTGGTGTGCAGGAACTGCTGGATTGCTTTGTGGAGATAGCTCCATGCCCACGGCCTGTACAGGCATTGGAACGCATGGTGCAACCTGATGAGCAGAAATTTACGGGCTTTATCTTCAAGATTACTGCCAACATTGACCCTAACCACCGTTCCTGCATCGCTTTCTGTAAGATCTGTTCTGGTAGATTCACGCGTAATACCCCTTATTTACACATCAGGCACAACAAGCAGATTCGTTTCACCAGTCCGGTGCAGTTCATGGCGCAGCGTAAGAGCACAGTGGACGAGGCTTGGGCAGGGGATATCATCGGACTTCCTGATAATGGTACATTCAAGATAGGGGATACCTTGACGGAGGGAGAAATCTTGCATTTCCGCGGATTGCCCAGTTTCTCACCAGAGATGTTCAAATACATCGAGAATGATGATCCAATGAAACAGAAGCAGTTGGCTAAAGGTATCGACCAGCTGATGGATGAAGGTGTGGCACAGCTCTTTGTGAACCAGTTCAATCAGCGCAAGATCATCGGCACTGTGGGACAGCTTCAGTTTGAGGTCATCCAGTACCGTCTGCTCAACGAGTACAATGCCAAGTGCCGTTGGGAGCCTGTACATCTGTATAAGGCTTGCTGGATAGAAAGCGATGACCCTGTGGAACTTGACAATTTTATGAAACGTAAATACCAGTATATGGCCAAGGATCGTGAGGGTAGGGATGTGTTCTTGGCAGATAGCAACTATGTGTTGCAAATGGCGCAGAGCGATTTCAAGCACATCAAGTTCCATTTCACTTCAGAGTTCTAATCGATAGGAGAAATAATCGTGATAAAGGCGAATTTACGGAGTTGAGTAAATCCGCCTTTAACTTTTTTATACATAATAATGTGTTATCTTTGCAGTCAGAAATGAGGATAGAATGAAGAAAGACGATCTTTTGATGCTTATTCGTACGGGGAAGCCCATGACTACACGTCAGCAGCTTCACCTTACAGCCTTGCTTTCTATGCCAGCCATCATGGCGCAGATATCGTCTATCATCATGCAATATATAGATGCCTCCATGGTGGGAAGCTTAGGCGCAGAGCCTGCTGCAAGCATCGGACTGGTATCTACCTCGACTTGGCTTTTTGGTGGTTTGCCTTCAGCAGCAGCTGTGGGCTTCTACGTACAGGTGGCTCATCGCATCGGGGCCGCTGATATGGATGGTGCGAAGAGCGTGCTCCGCCAGTCGCTTTTAGCATGTATGCTCTGGGTGCTGATGGTGACAACGATCGGCGTGAGCATCAGTGGCGGCTTGCCAGTATGGTTGGGTGGTAACCCCGACATCACTGCCGATGCCTCCACCTATTTCTTAATATTTAGCTTGGCGCTGCCAGCTTTCCAGATGAACTCCTTGGCAGGAGGTATGCTTCGATGCAGTGGAAACATCTTGATTCCCAGCTTGTTGAATGTACTGCTTTGCATCTTGGATGTGGTGTTCAACTTCTTCCTGATCTTCCCAACGCGTGGGGTAAGTCTGCTGGGGCTTTCACTGACTATTCCGGGTGCCGGTTTGGGTGTGAGGGGTGCTGCGCTGGGTACCTGCATAGCCGTCTATATCATCGGACTGCTGATGATGTACTTCATGTGGGTGCGTTCAAAGGAGTTAAAACTCATTGGTACGCGTGGCAGTTTCATGCCGACGCTGGAGACCCTGAAACGTGCCGTGACCATTGGTCTCCCCATGGGTATAGAGCATGTGGTGATGTGTGGCGCTCAGATCATGACCACCATCATCGTGGCACCGTTGGGTACTTTTGCCATTGCTGCCAACTCCTTTGCCATCACTGCAGAGAGCCTTTGCTATATGCCAGGCTATGGTATCGGCGATGCGGCTACTACCTTGGTGGGGCAGAGCGTAGGTGCTGGACGCGTGAACCTGACAAAGCGTTTTGCGAAGATTACCGTCTGGTTGGGTATCATCGTGATGACCTTCATGGGCATCATCATGTATGTGGCAGCACCGCTGATGATGGGACTTATGACACCTGTGGAAGAGGTGAAGGAACTGGGTGTGATGGCGCTGCGTATTGAGGCTTTTGCAGAGCCGATGTTTGCTGCCAGCATCGTAGCCTACGGTGTGTTTGTAGGAGCAGGCAGTACGTTGGTACCATGCCTGATGAACTTTGGCAGCATGTGGGCCGTGCGCCTGACACTGGCAGCCTTGCTGGCTCCTACCTTGGGACTGAAGGGTGTTTGGATTGCCATGTGTATCGAACTTTGCTTCCGTGGCATCATCTTCCTCATCAGGCTGAAGTGGGGTAAATGGATTAAGAAGGATTGAGAATTGAAAATTGAGGATTGAAAATTAATTTGTCTGGATAGCAATTCTCAATTTTCAATCTTCAATTCTCAATTAATATAAATACAATAAGATAAGATATATATGGAATTAATTAAAGACCAAGAGTTTGGGGGTGAAAGACCTTTGTATTGTAGGCACGACCTACATTTAGAGAATGTGACGATTCATCTGGGTGAGTCTTCTATCAAGGAATGTTATAACATTGAGGCTGACCATTGTCAGTTTGAGGGTAAATATGTTTTCTGGGAGAATAATCATTTTGTTGTGCGCAACAGCGTGTTTAAGGAGAGTGCCCGCTCGTCTCTTTGGTATTCACGCAATGGTGAAATCTACGATTCGTTGGTGGAGTGCCCAAAGATGTTCCGCAGCATGGATGGCATTAAGTTGAATAATGTGCGTTTCCCTCATGCACAGGAAACCATGTGGCATGTGAAGAACGTGCATGTGGAAAATTGTGTGTTTGATGAGGCCAATTACATCTTCAAGGACAGTGAGAATGTCTATATGGATCATGTCACCATCAATGGTAACTATAGCTTCCAGTACAGCAAGAACGTGGAGATTCACAACTCCGTGCTTAACTCCAAGGATGCCTTCTGGGAGACGGAGAATGTGACCATCTACGACTCTATTGTCAACGGTGAGTTCCTGGCTTGGTATGCCAAGCGCCTGCGCTTGGTGAACTGCCACGTTCAGGAGACACAGCCTCTGTGCTACATCGAGGATCTGACGATGGAGAACTGCACCATGCAGGAGGATTGCGACCTCGCTTTCGAGTACAGCAGTTGCAACGTGGAAATCAATGGTCATGTGACCAGCATCAAGAACCCACGCAGTGGGGTCATCAAGGTGAAGAGCGTTGGTGAAATCATCATCGATGAGAATATCAAGAAGCCAGGGAATTGTCAAATCATTGTTGAAAATTGAGAATTGAGAATTGAGAATTGAGAATTAGGCTGCGCAATGTTTATCTTCCGGATGGCAATTTTCAATTTTCAATTCTCAATCCTCAATTCTAAATATAAAGTTCAATGAAGTACGATTTTAACACCCTCGTTGACCGTCGAGGTACGAACAGTTATAAATGGGACAGTGCGCCGAGTAATGACGTGATTCCTCTTTGGGTAGCCGATATGGACTTCCAGACGGCCCCTGCCATTATAGAGGCATTACGTAAGCGTGTGGAGCATGGCGTGTTTGGCTATACCCATGTGCCTGAGGCTTTCTTTCAGGCTTCCATCGATTGGTTCCGTCGCAAGCATGGATGGACCATCCAGCGTTATTGGATGCTCTATACCTCGGGTGTGGTGCCTGCCATCTCTGCCGTTATCAAAGGTCTGACAAAGCCAGGCGACAAGGTATTGGTACAGACGCCTGTGTATAATTGCTTCTTTTCCAGCATACGCAACAATGGATGTGTGATGGCAGAGAACAGGTTAGTGTATGAGAATCAGTTTTATCACATCGACTTTGAGGATTTTGAGCGTCAGGCTGCCGATCCTGCGGTGAAGCTCTTCCTGCTTTGTAATCCGCACAATCCTGCTGGTAGGGTATGGACTCGAGAAGAGCTTTGCCAGATGGGAGAAATCTGTCAGCGTCATGGGGTCATCGTCGTAAGCGACGAGATTCACGGGGAATTTACCTTCCCAGGCTATACCTATATCCCTTTTGCTGCGGCTTCGGAGGCATGTCTGCACAATTCCATCACCTGCACATCGCCCAGTAAGGCATTCAATATCGCGGGTTTGCAGATAGCCAATATCATCAGTGACAATGCCCTGTGGCGACAGAAGATCGACCGTGCCATCAATGACAATGAGGTGTGCGACGTGAATCCGTTGGGCATCGAAGCTCTGATGGCTGCCTACAACGACAGTGAAGACTGGTTGGAGGCACTGAAGCAGTACATTTATGAGAATTACCTTTTCCTGTGTCGTTTCTTTGAGGAGCAACTGCCTCAGTTCCCCGTCTTGAAGATGGAAGGCACCTATTTGGCTTGGGTAGATTGTCGTACATTGCCTTACACCTCCCAGCAGTTGGAAGAGAAACTCTTGGAGGAACAGAAGGTCTGGGTCAATGCGGGCAGTATGTACGGAGAAGCTGGCGAAGGCTTTATCCGCATCAATATGGCTTGCCCACGTACACGTCTGCAAGAAGGTTTGCAACGCATTAAGGCAGGATTACAATCCCTGGCGTAATAGCTACTATAGTCAGCGGGTTTTACGGATTTATTTTATTCTTTAGCAATAAAATGACTTAAATCTGTAAAATCCGTTGACTTTTTATTATATTCGCCCTATAATAGTTTTAGGTATGGAACAGAATCAATTCACTTCCCGTATAGCGCAACGGCTCCAACTCTCGGAGCGCAGTGTGGATAATACCATTGAATTACTCAATGAAGGTGCGACTATTCCTTTCATTGCCCGCTATCGTAAGGAACGGACGGGCTCACTGGATGAAGTACAGATAGCGCAGATAGGCGAACTGTATCAGAAATTTCAGGAATTGCTGAAGCGGAAGGAAACCATTCTGAATACCATTGAGGAACAAGGTAAGCTTACCCCTGAGCTTAAGCAACGAATCACGGAGAGTTGGGATGCATCTGAGATAGAAGATATCTATCTGCCATACCGCCCTAAGCGTCGTACGAAGGCACAGGTAGCCCGAGAACACGGGTTGGAACCACTGGCTAAGACCTTGCTTATGCAACGGGAGCGTGATATTGAGAAGGTGGCTCAGCGCTATGTGAACGACGAGGTGCCCGATGTTGCTGAGGCTCTGCAGGGAGCTAAAGATATTATCGCCGAAATGGTTAGCGAGGATGAACGTTCACGTAACCAACTCCGTGGGGCTTTCCGTCGTCAGGCTGTCATCACCTCTAAGGTGGTCAAGGCCAAAGCTGAGGAAGAAGGAGCCGCCAAGTTCTCCGATTACTTCGATTGGTCGGAGCCTCTGAAACGCTGCTCGTCCCACCGTTTGCTGGCCATGCGCCGTGGGGAAGCCGAAGGTTTCTTGCGGGTATCCATCGCTCCAGATGAGGCGGCATTCATAGAACAATTACAGAGTCACTACGTCAGAGGAACAGGTCCTTGCAGTCGGTTGGTTGGCGAAGCTGTGGCAGATGGTTACAAGCGCCTGCTGAAACCTTCCATAGAAACGGAGTTTGCAGCCATGACCAAGGAAAAGGCCGATGAAGAATGCATCAAGGTCTTTGCCGAAAATTTGCGCCAGTTACTGCTTTCCCCACCGCTTGGGGAGAAGCGTGTGATGGGCATCGACCCAGGCTTCCGCACAGGGTGCAAGGTGGTCTGTCTGGATGCTCAGGGCAATCTGCTGCATTATGAAGCCATCTATCCCAATCCACCACAGTCGGAACGTGTAAAGGCTACCCGTGCAGTGGAGCGCATGATAGAGTCCTATAAGATAGAAGCCATTGCGATAGGAAATGGCACTGCCAGTCGTGAGACAGCTAACTTTGTGGAACGTCTGCATCTGGGTGATGATATCCAGGCATTTGTGGTCAGTGAAGACGGGGCTTCCGTCTATTCGGCTTCTAAGTTGGGTAGGGAAGAGTTTCCTGAATACGATGTAACCGTGCGTGGGGCTGTGTCCATTGGCCGTCGCTTGATGGACCCACTGGCAGAACTGGTGAAGATAGATCCTAAGAGTATCGGGGTGGGGCAGTATCAGCATGATGTGGACCAGTCTAAATTGAAACAGAAGCTCGACCAGACGGTGGAGAGTTGTGTGAATGCAGTGGGAGTTGATCTGAACACTGCCAGTCAGCATCTGCTTACTTATGTCAGTGGGTTAGGAACACAACTGGCCAAGAACATTGTGGATTATCGCAAGGAGAACGGTGCGTTCACCAGTAGGGCACAGTTGCTGAAGGTGCCACGCTTGGGACCTGCTGCCTATCAGCAGTGTGCAGGCTTCCTTCGTATCCGTGGGGCAGAGAACCCCTTGGACAACAGTGCCGTACATCCTGAGAGCTATGCCCTGGTGGAGCGTATGGCACAGGATGCCGGATGTTCTGTTTCTGAGCTCATCAAAGATGCCGAGAAGCGCAGTAAGGTAAAGGTGGAGCGTTATGTTACGGAGGAAGTTGGACTACCTACCCTTACCGATATCATGAAGGAACTGGAGAAACCAGGGCGCGACCCTCGTGAGCAGATAGAGGTCTTCAAGTTCGATGAGCGTGTGAACCACATCGAAGACCTGCATATAGGTATGGAACTTCCAGGCATAGTGACGAATATTACCCGCTTTGGCGTTTTCGTGGATGTAGGGGTGCATCAAGACGGATTGGTACATGTTTCACAACTGGCCAATCGTTATGTGAGCGACCCCAATGACATCGTACACCTGCATCAGCATGTGCGGGTGCGTGTCTTGGAGATCGATGAGAAACGCCGTCGTATCGCCTTCACCATGAAGGGCGTACAGCAATAATCACCAGCGATAGGAACTGACGCTACGGGCAGGCAGGTTGGCTGTAAACACCAGTTTGCCATCCGTCACGTTCACTGATTGGGCATCTCCTTCGTTACAGATAACCAGGGCACGACTACCATCGGGATTGATGAAAGCTGCCAGTGTGAGGCCGTCAGTTCCTTGGGTGGTGGAGCCTATGCGTATAGCTCCGGGTTTCACCACAGCCGACAGGTGTGCCATCGCATAGTAGTGCGAGTTTCGGGTGATGTCCGTATAGTTGGTATTATCCACATCCACGGCTCCGTAGCAAGTGGCACAAGCTCCTTCTCCACGGTGAGGACCCCTGTCGGTATCCAGCATCAGGTTCCACATGATGGCACCGCGGCACCAACCGTTCACCGTGGCCAGTCCAAGTTCACGCACATCGCGTAATAAAGCCACTTCCAGGTCTCTGCCCCTGTTCCAAGTGCCGATGCTTGCCTCTGTAAAGAGTAGTTCCTTATCGGGTGCTTCCTGTTGGATAAGCAGCAATTCCGAAGGTCGTCCACCATAATTATGGTAAGCAGCCCCTGCAAAGTAGCGCGCAGCCTCCCCATCTTCATAGATGTGTAGTGGATACTGCTGCTGGTCGGGAATGTTGTCATAGTTATAGTTATGGTCGAAGGCATACACCTTCACGTTCAGGGCAGCCTGCTTCAATGCTGGTCCTAAAGCCTGTTTCATAAAGGCCAGTTGCTCTTGCCATGTCATGAAGAGCGATGCAGAATTGCCTTTGTTCAGCGGTTCGTTCTGTAACGTAATGCTGTAGATAGGAATCCCAGCCCCTTGCATGGTCTCTATCCATTTCACGAAGTAAAGCGCATAGTCCTGGTAATAAGCAGGATTCAGTTGTCCGCTGGTCCAGGAATCGAAAGGCACAGGCTCTTCCAGACTCTTTACTTTCATCCACTTCGGACATGTCCAAGGAGAACCGAGGATTTTCAGCGCGGGATTAATCTCCAGGATCTCTTTCAGTGCGGGAATCACATACTTTGTCTCTTCGACGGTCAGGCCGAAGTGCTCTATGCCCGGCTCATCGCAAAGGGTGTATTCACTTAATGAGAAGTCGGAGCATCCGATGCTGATGCGCACATAACTGAAGTTGTACTTATCGGGTGCAAAGGTTTCTTCCAGGAAGGCATGGCGGGCATCTGCAGGCATCAGCGAGAGGTTGTATGCGGTAGACCCCGTGATGGCAGCCCCGAAACCATCGATGGTTTGGTAGCGCACAGCTTGGTTGAGCGTGATGGTTGCAGCGATGTTGGCAGCCTGTCCGAAATTCAGGGTATTAGGAGTGAGGTCCATGCTGCGTGAAGCAGTGGTAGTCAGGCTCTGAATACGCTCTTGGGCACTTGCAGAGAGGCATAAAGTTGCCAGACAGACGGATAAGAAGTAGGATGTTTTCATAAAATCAGCTATTTATTGCCACAAAGATAAGGATTTAATAATAATTTTCCTTATCTTCGCAAACCTAAAAGTTTAGCGATGTTACAGACAATCATAGATCCGCAAAGCGTTAGTCAGTTTGCTGCATGGGTAGAACAATACCAGAAGTTTGTCATCTTGGGCCATACCTCTCCCGATGGTGATGCCGTAGGCTCTACGCTGGCCTTGTACCATTACCTCCAATCCAAGGGTAAGCAGGCACAAGTGGTGATGCCCAACGTGTTTCCTGATTTCCTTAAGTGGCTTCCTGGCAGCGACTCCGTGATCTTCTACCGCAATGCCTCCCGCAGTCGTAAAAACGTGGAGCGGGTGGAGCAGGTCATCCGTGAGGCAGAGGTGATTTGCTGCCTTGACTTTAACGAACTTTCGCGCATCGATGAGGTAGGAGCGTTGGTAGAACAGGCAGATGCCAAGATCCTGTTGCTCGACCATCATTTGAATCCAGGCGACTTTGCTGATCTGACCATCTCGTTCCCTACCCAGTCTTCCACCTGCGAGTTGCTGTTCCGCTTCTTGTACGATCTTGGACACTATGAGGAGATGACGGTCACTGAAGCGGCTTGCATTTATACTGGTATGATGACAGATACTGGTGGGTTTACCTTTAATTCTACCCGTGGAGAGATTTTCTACATCGTGGGCTTGCTCTTGGACAAAGGCATCAATAAGGACGTTATCTACCGCAAGGTAAACAATAGCTACACGGCAGCACGCCTGCATTTACAAGGGGAGGTGCTGAGTCGCATGACCTATCTGCCCAAGTATCACACGGCCATTCTGGAGCTAAGCAAGGAGCAGCAGGAGCGACAAGATTACCATCGAGGTGATAGCGAAGGTTTCGTGAATCTGCCTTTGGGTATCAAGGATGTGATATTCACCTGTTTCCTGCGCGAAGATACGGAGCGCGACCAGGTTAAGCTTTCTTTCCGTTCCATCGGAGATTTCCCCTCTCAGGAGGTTGCCAAGCGCTTCGGAGGAGGCGGACACCTGAATGCTTCGGGTGCCGAGCGTCCCCAGACCACCATTGCGCAGGTCAAGAAAGAGTTTATTAAGGTGTTGGCCGACTTCAAGGAACAGCTCGATGAGGCTTGCAAGGCAGAGCAACGGGTTTCATTCAAGCTCTCCAAACGTTAAATCTTGCGAAGTTTCTTAGGCTTTTGATGACAATTACATAGAAATAGCCTATTTTTGCAAAAATTTTCTAGTAAAGATGAAGAAACTGGTATATTTCATCGTGGGACTCCTCTTGTGCAGCATGGCTTTTCAGTCATGTCACGACAATGTGACCTACGCCGATATGTTGAAAGATGAGAATCGCATGATAAGCAATCTGATAAAGGATAGTGGTATCGTGGTCATCTCACAGAGTGAGTTCTATGCCCAAGATTCCACCACCAATGTCAGTCGTAATGAGTTCGTGCAGCTGGCGAGTGGCGTGTATATGCAGATTGTGGACAAGGGTTCTGATGATCCTGCAGATACCATCAGCACCAACGATCATGTGCTGGTGCGCTTCGTGGAGTACAACATCTCCGACACGATGAATGTCTCTTGTACCAATGTGTCCTATCCTTACATCGTAGATGAGTTCCGCTATGTGGCCACTTCTACCTCTGCGATGGGAACCTTCATCAGCGGTGCCATGTACATCACCTATCAGAAAACAGCCGTCCCAGCAGGTTGGTTGGCCATTCTTCCATTCGTTCGTGATGGGGCTCATGTAAAGCTCATCGTTCCTTCCAAGATGGGACATGAGGCTTCCATGCAGTATGTGCATCCTTACTATTACGACCTTAGAAAAATAATGTTCTATAAGTAAAGCAATCCTTATGACTCTGATTAAATCTATCTCAGGCATTCGCGGAACCATTGGTGGTCAGGCAGGCGAAGGCCTCAGTCCACTTGATATGGTGAAATTCACCGCTGCTTATGCCACCCTTATCCGTCAGACTTGCACTGTAAAGAATAATAAGATCGTTGTGGGCCGTGATGCTCGCATCTCTGGTGAGATGGTACGCAGCGTCGTGGTCGGCACCCTGATGGGAATGGGCTGGGATGTAGTCGATATCGATCTGGCTACCACCCCTACTACCGAGTTGGCAGTCACGATGGAAGGTGCCAGTGGTGGCATCATCCTTACCGCTTCCCATAATCCGAAGCAGTGGAATGCCTTGAAGTTGCTCAATGAGCATGGTGAGTTCCTCAATGCTGCCGAAGGCAACGAGGTGCTACGCATCGCTGAGGCAGAGGAATTTACGTTTGCAGAGGTAGATCAGTTAGGTAGCTATCGCAAGGACTTGAGCTATAATCAGAAGCATATCGATGCGGTGCTGGCATTGCCATTGGTAGATGTGGATGCCATCCGTAAGGCACATTTCCGTGTGGCCATTGATACTGTGAATTCTGTGGGTGGTATCATCTTGCCACAACTGCTGCAGCAATTGGGCGTGGAGCGTATCAGCGGTCTCTATACCGAGCCTACAGGCAACTTCCAGCATAATCCGGAGCCTTTGGAGAAAAACCTGGGTGATATCATGGCACTGATGCGTCAGGGAGGTCACGATGTGGCTTTCGTGGTAGATCCTGATGTAGATCGTCTGGCGATGATTTGTGAAGACGGTACCATGTATGGCGAGGAATACACACTGGTCACTGTGGCAGATTATATCCTGAAGCACACCCCAGGCAATACTGTGAGCAACCTCAGTTCTACCCGTGCTCTGCGCGATGTCACTGAGAAATACGGACAGCAGTATTTTGCTTCTGCCGTTGGTGAGGTTAATGTCACCACGAAGATGAAAGAAGTAGATGCCGTTATCGGAGGCGAAGGCAATGGCGGAGTCATTTATCCTGCCATTCACTACGGTCGTGATGCCCTCGTAGGTATCGCCCTGTTCCTCAGCCATCTGGCACATGAGGGCAAGAAGGTGAGCGAGCTTCGTGCTACCTACCCATCCTATTTCATGGCAAAGAATCGCATCGACCTCCGTCCAGATACCGATATCGATGCCATCTTAAGTAAGGTAAAAGCCATGTATGCTGGTCAGATGGAAGTCAATGTCAACGACATCGATGGTGTGAAGATTGATTTCACCGATAAGTGGGTACACCTGCGTCGCAGCAATACCGAGCCCATCATCCGTGTGTATAGTGAAGCACACACCCTTCTTGAGGCTGAGGAGATAGGTCAGCAGATCGTGGATCTGGTGCAGGAGATGCTGTAGTCTAACTCCTTTCTTTACCAAAAGTAAAGCCTTTTTCCAGTAATGCTGGGCGTTTTTGCGGAAATACCCAGCATTATTGTATATAATAGTGAAGCATTTTTCTGATAATACTGGACATTTCCGCGATAATTGCCTGCATTTCTGGGATCATATTTGATGTATTGCCTGTTGATACGTTATCTCTCAGCAAAGCCAAGGTTATGACTTAGCTCAGTTATCGTTAGGATTTAGCTAAGTCATGGTTAGGACTTAACTCAGTCATCGGGGTGACTGAGCATGAAGGAACACGTATTAGTTGGAGTAAGATGCCTATTCTAAATATGAATTATGCCCAAAACACCTCACACCTCACCTTTGCTTAATTAGTGCATGATATACAAGCATTCTAAAGGGTGAGGTGTCATTTCAACACCTCACCTCCGTAAATATGTGTATGTTAGTGCGTTACGCCAAAAAGGTGAGGTGTGAGGTGTGAAGTCAAAAATATACAGAAGATTATATCAATCTATGTTTATAGTTATGTGTGATTGAACGGATTTTTTATAATAATTATTGTTATAAAGGATTCTTTCGCTATATTTGCAAAAACGAATACTCTATACAATGAAAAAAACACTCACCATACTCGGCTTCTTTTTTCTACTGATACTGGGCTTCACTGCCTGTCAGATAGATGATGATGCTTTAGAACAACTCGACCAAGAGCAACTAGAAATGAAGAAACGTGACTCTGACAAGCATCCGAAGTTGGAGTATATCACTACTGCGAATAATAATGATGCATATAATCCTGCCGAAAGAGCCCCTTCAAAACTGAAATACACGCTACTAAGCAAGGATGATTCCTTACATGTTTTTTTTCAAATAGATACTGAAGAAATAGTTTACGTCTACTTTGTTGATCAACATGGTAATATAATATATAGAGAAGAGGTTGATAACATCTTCCAAGGGAAAGAATTCCTAATTAATCCTGCAATAAGTTATCCGTATACCTTCACCATTGAGACTAAACTCTTTACTATGAAAGGAATAATTATGCTAGAATAATCGCATTCTTTCATTTGTCAACTTTTTGTCAACAAAAAAATGCTGTTTTTCCCCAAAAAAATTAATTTCTTTGCATAGAACTATAAAAGTACAGCTATGAAAAGAAGTTATTTTTATCTAATGGGAGCTTTTTGCATGGTATCATTGATTACCATTTTGAGTGCATGTAGTAGTGATAACAATGAAATAGAAGATGTCTTGACAAGACAGAGTACAACTCAACATGTTAGCAGACAGACTTATTTTGACATTCCATTCTCTGATGAGGTATATGTCTATTCGATGCATTGGGATGGAGATGAAGGATGGAAGTATTTAGACAATGAAGAAAAAGAAAAAATAGCTACCATCCCAGCAAGTTATGGAAAGAATGTATCTACTTCTGCATTGATATTGACTTGGTTGGATAACCCATTGATGGATGTATACCATTTCTTCGACCACCCATTTGAGAAATATCAGGAGATGTTAAGAAAAGAATTTGGCAAGAATTTGTATGAAGAGATGTTGACACGCGATGACATGGGGACTTGCCTTCTTGCCCTTTACAAAGCTCTCAATTTGAATGCAGATTACATGTTTATTAATAGGCTTCACGGAGACTTGCTTTATCTATGCTGTATGAGCGAGTTTAACAGCAAGATGACGCTTGAAGAGATGAAAGAGTTTGGAAAAATCGTTATCGAAAGAAACGGAGCAAGTGACTATGTTGGTATATTCTTTCCATTGTCGCATATTATGTTAAGTGCAGGTTTCTCTCCTGCTGTGGAAATATTAAATAATCCTGAATATCAGAATTTCTTAGAATGGGGATGGGGTAGAGTTCCTTCTCCGGATGTCTTTTCTGAGATTATAGATGATTTTATAAATAGTTGAACTATGCTCCCAATACTTATTATTATGCTTAAAGAAGAATAAAACCTGTGCAGGTAATGTGTAAAAATGCTCATAGCTTGGAAATTTTAATTTTCTAGTTAGGAAAAAATAATTTACTAACTAAGAAAAAAAATCCTAACGTAGAAAAACTTTTTTCTGTGCACAGGAAAAAGTTTTTCTGTGCACACGCGCAAACCATAGTTTTGTCGTTTTTAATACCACACTCTCTATTTCACCCTTCACTCTTCACAGATAGCTCTTAAACGTCAGATTACCAGAATATAACGAGTGTGAAGTGTTGCGTTTGACTCTTCACAACACTTCACACTTTTTAGATTAGGATTGCTCTAATGTGTGAAGAGTGGTGAAGTGTTAGCAGGCACTCTTCACACAAATTAGCCCATGATATATATAGATTAATAGGCGCTCTGTGAAGTGTGAAGGGTAAAATAGGAAGTAGGCCGTAACTTTTCTTCTGGATTTTTGTGTCAGAAATTTGGCTGTTCCGAAAATAATGTGTTACTTTGCACAAATTTTGGAGTTATGATGCAGAAAAGAGTAAGAAACGAGGCTATCACGCAGCCGAGTGCCACGATGGCAAGGGGCGAAGGGGGGCTTGTTTCCTTTTCTGAAAATGATATTTCCTATTGAGACGCTATCCTTATTCAAGGGTGGCGTTTTTTTTGAGTGAGTATAATAACAACTACAAAAAGCATATGGAGAAGAAATGGAAAAAAGTACTCGTCTTAGGCTCAGGTGCGCTTAAGATCGGTCAGGCTGGTGAGTTCGACTACTCTGGTTCTCAGGCTCTCAAGGCTCTGCGTGAAGAAGGTATCAGCTCTGTGCTGGTGAACCCTAACATTGCTACGATTCAGACATCTGAAGGCATTGCCGACAAGGTGTATTTCTTGCCTATTACCACGTATTTCGTGGAGCGTATCATTGAAAAAGAACGTCCCGACGGTATTCTGCTGGCTTTCGGTGGACAAACGGCACTGAACTGCGGTACGGAGCTGTATCAGAAAGGTGTGCTGAAGAAGTATGGCGTAGAAGTGCTGGGTACCTCCGTAGAGGCTATCATGAACACGGAAGACCGTGACCTCTTCGTGAACCAACTGAACCAGATTCCGATGAAGACGCCTAAGAGTCACGCTGTGGAGAGCATGGAGGATGCCGTGAAGGCTGCCCGTGAGATTGGTTTCCCTGTGATGATTCGATCTGCCTATGCTCTGGGTGGTCAGGGCAGTGGCATCTGCAAGGATGAAGAGGCGTTCATGGAGCTGGCTGAGAGTGCTTTCACGTTCTCTAATCAGATATTGGTGGAAGAAAGCCTGAAGGGCTGGAAGGAGATAGAGTTTGAGTGCATTCGCGATGCAAACGACCATTGCTTCACGGTGGCCAGTATGGAGAACTTCGACCCACTGGGCATTCATACGGGTGAGAGCATCGTGGTGGCACCTACCTGTTCTCTGCGCGACGACCAGGTGAAGATGCTGCAGGAGCTCACCATCAAGTGTGTGAAGCATCTGAACATCGTGGGTGAGTGCAACATCCAGTTTGCTTTCAATGCAGAGACGAATGACTACCGTGTGATAGAGATCAATGCCCGCTTGTCTCGTTCTTCAGCGCTGGCATCCAAGGCTACGGGTTATCCGTTGGCTTTCGTGGCTGCAAAGATCGCCTTGGGCTATACGCTCGACCAGATAGGTGAGATGGGTACCACGAACTCTGCGTATGTGGCTCCGTCACTGGATTACCTGATTTGCAAGATCCCTCGTTGGGACCTGACTAAGTTTGTAGGTGTGAGCCGTCAGATCGGTTCCAGCATGAAGTCGGTAGGCGAGGTGATGTCGATTGGTCGCAGCTTCGAGGAGGTGATCCAGAAAGGTCTGCGCATGATCGGACAGGGCATGCATGGCTTCGTGGGCAATGATGTGAAGTTTGACGATGTGGATAAGGAACTGGAGAATCCTACCGACCTGCGCGTGTTTGCCATCGCTCAGGCTTTGGAGCAGGGTGAGACGGTGGAGCACATCAGCGACATTACCAAGATAGACCCATGGTTCATCAGCAGGATGAAGAACATCGTGGATTACAAGTTACTGCTTTCTAAATATAATAAGGTGGAAGACCTGCCTGCTGATGTGCTGCGTGAGGCCAAGCGTCTGGGCTTCTCTGACTTCCAGATTGCCCGCTTCGTGCTGAAGCCTGAGGGCAACATGGAGAAGGAGAACCTGCAGGTGCGTGCCCGTCGCAAGGAACTGGGTATCCTGCCTGCTGTGAAGCGCATCAATACCGTGGCTTCTGAACATCCTGAGTTGACCAACTACCTCTATATGACTTACGGTGTACAAGGACACGATGTGTCTTACTATCTGAATGAGAAGTCTGTAGCTGTACTGGGTAGTGGCGCTTATCGTATCGGTAGTAGCGTGGAATTCGACTGGTGCTCTGTAACGGCTGCACAAACTGCCAGACAGTTGGGCTACAAGAGTATCATGATCAACTATAACCCTGAAACAGTATCTACCGACTATGACATGTGCGATCGTCTCTACTTTGATGAGCTTTCATTCGAGCGTGTGATGGATGTGATAGACTTGGAGAAGCCACGTGGTGTCATCGTTTCTGTGGGTGGCCAGATTCCAAACAACCTCGCCATGAAACTTTATCGTCAGAATGTGCCTATCCTTGGTACTTCTCCGCTGAGCATCGATCGTGCTGAGAATCGCGATAAGTTCTCTCGTATGCTCGATCAGCTTGGTATCGACCAACCTGCATGGCAGGAACTGACTAATATTGACGATGTGAAGGAGTTTATCGGACGCGTGGGCTATCCAGTATTGGTGCGTCCATCGTATGTGCTCTCTGGTGCTGCGATGAATGTTTGCTACGACGACGACGAACTGGCAGAGTACCTGAAGTTGGCTGCCAAGGTATCCAAGGAGTATCCTGTAGTGGTGTCTAAGTTCATGGAGAACACCAAGGAGATAGAGTTCGATGCTGTAGCACAGAACGGTGAAGTGGTGGAATATGCCATCTCTGAACACATTGAGTTCGCTGGTGTACACTCTGGTGATGCGACTCTGGTTTGCCCTGCACAGAAGATCTACTTCGCAACGGCACGCCGTATCAAGCACATCAGTCGCCAGATAGCTAAGGCGCTGAACATCACTGGTCCATTCAATATCCAGTATCTGGCACGCAACAATGAGGTGAAGGTGATCGAGTGCAACCTGCGTGCATCGCGTACCTTCCCATTCATCTCGAAGGTGATGAAGCAGAATTTCATAGAGACTGCTACCCGCATCATGCTGGATGCTCCTTATACAACCCCAGACAAGAGCGAGTTTGACATTGACTGGATAGGCGTAAAGGCTGCCCAGTTCTCCTTCTCTCGTCTGCAGAATGCCGACCCAGTGCTGGGTGTGGACATGTCGTCAACGGGTGAGGTTGGCTGTATAGGCGATTCTGTGAATGAGGCGCTGCTCAGTGCCCTGATCTCTACGGGCTACAAGATTCCTCGTCCTGAGAAGGGTGTGATGGTTTCTACAGGTGCCATGAAGTCGAAAGTGGACTTGCTGCCTGCTACCCAGATGCTGTATAAGTTGGGCTATAAGATCTATGCTACCGCAGGTACAGCAGCCTTCTTGAATGCCCATGGCGTAAGCACCATTCCTGTATTCTGGCCAGATGAGCGCCCAGATGCACAGAACAACGTGATGCGTATGATTAGCGGACATGAGTTCGACCTGATCGTGAACATCCAGAAGAACCACACCAAGCGTGAGGTTACTAACGGCTATCGCATCCGTCGTGCTGCCATCGACCATAACATCCCACTGATTACCAATGCTCGATTGGCAAGTGCTTTCATTGAGGCATTTACCAGTATGTCACTGGATGATGTGCAGATTAAGAGTTGGCAGGAATATAAATAAAAAAGAAAAAAAGTTTGACAAAAGTTTGCAGATACAAAAAATAGCCGTATCTTTGCATCGCTTTTCAGAAATGAAGAGCGAAAGGGCGTTTAGCTCAGCTGGTTTAGAGCATCTGCCTTACAAGCAGAGGGTCGGCGGTTCGAATCCGTCAACGCCCACCAAGAGGTCTTACAAGAAATTGTGAGACCTCTTTTGTGTTTATATGAAAATTATTTCTTAACTTTGCACTTCCAATAGGTATTTAGTTATAAAGAAGGATAGACAACTATGAAACTTGATGCGCTGACAGCCATTTCACCCATTGATGGGCGCTATCGTGGTAAGACAGAATCATTGGCAGAATATTTCTCGGAATTTGCATTAATCAAATACCGTGTGCAGGTGGAGGTGGAGTATTTCATCACCCTCTGTGAGTTGCCGCTTCCTCAGCTTCAGGGAGTGGATCCTGCGTGTTTTGAGTCGTTGAGAAACATTTACCGCCATTTTACGGAGGCAGATGCTTCCCGCATCAAGGAGATAGAGAGCGTGACCAACCATGACGTGAAGGCTGTGGAATACTTCCTCAAGGAGCAGTTCGACAAGCTTGGCGGCCTGGATGATGTGAAGGAATTCATACACTTCGGCCTTACGTCGCAGGACATCAACAATACCTCAGTGCCTCTGTCGTTAAAGGATGCGCTGCAAAAGGTATTCTATCCGTTGGTGGAAGAATTGATCGCTCAGCTCAGTACTTATGCAGAAGAGTGGAAAGACATACCGATGCTGGCAAAGACACATGGACAGCCTGCTTCACCTACCCGTTTAGGTAAGGAAGTGCAGGTGTATGTGTATAGATTGCAGAGCCAGCTGGACGAGCTGAAGGCTTGTAAGTTGACTGCCAAATTCGGTGGTGCTACGGGCAATTATAATGCTCACCATGTGGCTTATCCGCAGATAGACTGGAAAAGCTTTGGCAATAAGTTCGTCAGTGAGAAACTGGGCTTGGAACGTGAGCAATTTACCACACAGATATCCAATTATGATAATCTGGCAGCCGTATTCGATGGTATGAGGCGTATCAATACCATCGTGGTGGATATGGACCGTGACTTCTGGATGTATATCTCCATGGGTTATTTCCACCAGAAGATTAAGGCTGGGGAGGTGGGCTCCAGTGCTATGCCGCATAAGGTGAATCCTATCGACTTTGAGAATTCTGAAGGGAATATGGGGATTGCCAATGCCATCTTGGGACACCTTTCCACGAAGTTGCCTGTGTCCAGACTCCAGAGAGACCTAACCGACAGTACGGTGCTCAGGAACGTTGGAGTACCTATGGGACATGCCGTGATAGCCATACAGAGCACCTTGAAGGGACTGCGTAAGCTGTTGCTGAATGAGCAGGCCATCAATGCCGACCTTGATGGTTGCTGGAGTGTGGTGGCAGAGGCAATACAGACCATCTTGAGAAGAGAGGGCTACCCACATCCTTATGAAGCATTGAAGGCACTCACCAGAACCAATGATGCGATTACTGAGGCATCGATCAGTGCATTTATAGATTCCTTAGAGGTAAGCCAAGAAGTAAAAGAAGAATTACACCAGATAACTCCACATAGTTATACTGGCCTATAAAGTTTAAGGATCAGCGTTTAGAGTGATTAGAATATTTTATTTATAAAGATAATGGCCGTGATGGCTAATGTTTAATTTTATACGTATAAAACACTATGAGTTCAGAAGATGAAGTTTGGCGTGACAATGAGAAAGCAGACGCCGGCCGTGATGGTAATCAGTTTGACAGAGAAGATTATGGCCACACTCCGGGTTTCCGCCCACAGAGAAGTTACAACAATGGTAATGGTACGGGACGTACACCTCGTCCACGATTCAACCCTAATGCAGGTGAAGCAGGCAGACGCGTAAGCTACAGCAGCAGTCGTCCTTATCGCCCTCGTTTCGAAAGTGCTGAAGGCGAAGCCCGTCCTCAACGCACTTATTCCAGCGACCGCCCTCAACGCTCTTATTATAGCAGCGACAATAGCGATCGCCCCGTTCGTTCGTATAATCGTCCTTATCGTTCTTATAATAGTGGTGAGGAAGGGGAGCGTCCACAGCGTCCTCAAGGCGACCGTCCTTATCGTCCTCGCTTCAACAGTGAAGGTGGTCAGCGTTCTTATGGCGACCGTCCTCAGCGTTCCTATGGTGAACGTCCGTTCCGTCCTCGCTTCCAAGGCGATGACCGTCAAGGTCGTGGTGGCCAACGTAAGTTCCAACAGAACCGTCCTGGCTACAATCCTAATGCGAAATACAGTCGTAAGAAACAGATTGAATATAAAGAGCAATTCGTGGATCCAGAGGAGCCAATACGTTTGAACAAGTATTTGGCTAATGCAGGTGTTTGCTCTCGCCGTGAGGCTGATGAATTCATCACTGCAGGTGTGGTAACTGTCAATGGTGAAGTGGTTTCTGAATTGGGTACTAAGATCAAGCGTGGCGACAAGGTGATGTTCCACGACCAGCCAGTAACCATCGAGCGTAAGATTTATATCTTGCTGAACAAACCAAAGGATACCGTGACGACGTCTGATGATCCTCAGGCTCGTAAGACGGTGCTCGACCTTGTGAAGAATGCTTGCCCAGAGCGTATCTACCCTGTAGGACGACTGGACCGCAACACCACGGGTGTGCTGTTGCTTACCAATGATGGCGACTTGGCTTCTAAGTTGACCCATCCAAAATTCCTGAAGAAGAAGATTTATCAGGTACACCTCGACAAGAAGCTGACCCGTGCTGACATGGATCAGATTACAAAGGGCATACAGCTGGAAGATGGTGAAATCCATGCAGACGCCATCAGCTATGTAGATGAGAATAAGAAGGAAGATGTAGGTATCGAGATCCATTCTGGTCGTAACCGCATCGTACGCCGAATCTTCGAGTCTTTGGGATATAAAGTATTGAAGCTGGACCGCGTTTATTTCGCAGGTCTGACAAAGAAAGGTCTGCGTAGGGGTGACTGGCGTTTCTTGACAGAGAATGAAGTGAATTTCCTGCGCATGGGTTCTTTCGAATAAATAGATAAACGTAAAAATGGAGATTATTCGCAGAACAAAGATTGCTGACCTGCTGAAGCGTGAAGACTTCGGGGCAATGGTCAATGTAAAAGGGTGGGTGCGAACCCGCCGTGGTAGCAAACAGGTATCATTTATCGCACTGAACGATGGTTCCATCATCCATAATGTGCAGGTGGTGGTTGATTTGGCTAACTTTGATGAGAATCTTTTAAAGGATATTACTACTGGAGCCTGCTTGAGTGTCAACGGTGAGTTGGTACAGTCGGTTGGCTCTGGCCAGAAAGTTGAGATACAGGCACGTGAGATAGAGGTGCTGGGTAAGTGTGATAATACTTATCCATTGCAGAAGAAGGGACACTCTTTCGAGTTCCTTCGCGAGATAGCTCACCTGCGTATGCGTACCAATACTTTCGGTGCTGTGTTCCGTATTCGTCACAACATGGCGATTGCTATCCATAAGTATTTCCATGAGCATGGGTTCTTCTACTTTAATTCACCCATCATCACTGCCAGCGACTGCGAAGGCGCGGGTGAGATGTTCCAGGTGACGACGAAGAACCTTTATGACTTGAAGAAAGACGAGAATGGCAAAATTATCTATGATGATGATTTCTTCGGGAAGATGACCTCTTTGACGGTCAGTGGACAGTTGGAAGGGGAGACTGCTGCGACGGCTCTGGGCTCTATCTATACCTTCGGCCCTACGTTCCGTGCTGAGAATTCCAATACGCCCCGCCACTTGGCAGAGTTCTGGATGGTTGATCCAGAAATTGCTTTCTGTGACCTGCATGACCTGATGGATCTGGAAGAGGATTTCATCAAGTACTGTGTACAATGGGCACTGGATAACTGCATGGACGATCTTCAGTTCTTGAACAACATGATTGACAAGACACTGATTGAACGCTTGCAGGGTGTCGTGAAAGAAGAGTTTGTGCGCCTGCCTTATACAGAAGGTATCCGCATTCTGGAAGAGGCTGTGAAGAACGGACATAAGTTTGAGTTCCCGATTTCTTGGGGTGTGGATTTAGCCAGTGAGCATGAACGCTATCTGGTGGAGCATCATTTCAAGAAACCTGTCATCATGATAGATTACCCGAAGGAGATCAAGGCGTTCTATATGAAGCAGAATGCCGATGGCAAGACCGTGCAGGGTACCGACGTACTGTTCCCTGCTATTGGCGAGATCATCGGTGGAAGCGTGCGTGAAGAGAGCCTGGAGAAACTGGAGGCAGAAGTGGCACAGCGTAATATTCCAATGAAGGATATGTGGTGGTATCTTGATACTCGTAAATATGGTACCTGTCCTCATGCTGGTTTTGGCTTGGGCTTCGAGCGTCTGCTGCTTTTCGTAACGGGCATGTCGAATATCCGTGACGTGATACCTTATCCTCGTACTCCAAGAAATGCAGATTTCTAACAAGAAGTGTATATACGACAAGAGGCTGTCTTCTGAGAGGACAGCCTTTTTGTTATATAAAAAATAGGAGAAATTTTGGTTAATATACAGAAAATCCCTACCTTTGTAGGCCGATTATTATCCGTAAAAGGATAAATGTTTAATTCATAGCGTTTTACGATATTTGGCCTATCTCGGAAAACGTGGTGAAGATAGTAGTAACAAATTTATTTAATTATTTAAAAGAGTGGATACTTTAAGTTACAAAACCATTTCTGCAAACAAGGCTACAGTGAACAAAGAATGGGTCATTGTAGATGCTAAGGACCAGATTCTGGGTCGTCTTGGCTCTAAGGTTGCGAAACTTTTGAGAGGTAAGTATAAACCAAACTTCACCCCTCATGTAGATTGTGGCGATAACGTGATTGTTATCAATGCTGACAAGGTAAGATTAAGTGGTAAAAAGTGGACGGACAAGGTGTACGTGCGCTACACAGGTTATCCTGGTGGACAGCGTTTCACGACCCCAGAGCAGATGCTGGCAAAACCAGACGGTGCTGACCGCTTACTGAGAACTGTAGTTAAGGGTATGTTGCCTAAGACTAAGCTGGGTGCAAAGATTCTGAGTAATCTGTATATCTATGCAGGCGAAGAGCACAAGCAGCAGGCACAGGAACCTAAAATGATTGATATTAACGCACTTAAATAATAGATATGGAAGTAGTAAATGCATTAGGCAGACGTAAAAGTTCTATCGCACGTGTTTTCGTAAGTGAGGGAACTGGCAAGATTACTATCAACAACCGCGACCTGAAGGAGTACTTCCCATCAAGCATTCTGCAGTATGTGGTTAAGCAGCCACTGGAGAAACTCGATGCTTCTGAGAAATATGACATTAAGGTAAATCTTTGCGGTGGTGGTTTCACTGGTCAGTCACAAGCACTCCGCTTGGCCATTGCCCGCGCTTTGGTGAAAATCAATCCTGAAGACAAGGCAGCTTTGAGAGCTGAAGGTTTCATGACTCGTGATCCTCGTTCTGTAGAGCGTAAGAAGCCAGGACAGCCAAAGGCACGTCGCAGATTCCAGTTCAGCAAGCGTTAATGTGCTGGAACTGAAAATAGCGTTTAGCATCTAAACCACCGGGACTCGTAGGCTAAGACTACCCGGCGGTTGGTTTAGGAAACAAAAAAGAAAGTAAACGATTTAAAGAATAGAACAATGTCTAGAACAAATTTTGATACATTACTGGAAGCAGGTTGCCACTTCGGTCACCTGAAGAGAAAATGGAATCCTGCTATGGCTCCTTATATTTTCATGGAGCGCAATGGTATCCACATCATCGACCTGAATAAGACGGTCGTTAAGATTGACGAAGCTGCTGAAGCTTTGAAACAAATCGCTAAATCAGGCAAAAGAGTCCTGTTTGTTGCTACTAAAAAACAAGCTAAGCAGGTGGTAGCTGATAAGGCTGCCTCTGTAAACATGCCTTTCGTAATCGAGCGTTGGCCAGGTGGAATGTTGACTAACTTCCCCACCATCCGTAAGGCTGTGAAGAAAATGAACAACATCGACAAGATGACTACTGACGGTACTTTCTCTAATCTGTCTAAGCGTGAGAAGCTGCAGATTGAGCGTCAGCGTGCTAAGTTGGAGAAGAACTTAGGTTCTATCCAGGATCTGACTCGTCTTCCTTCTGCCCTGTTCGTAGTGGACGTTATGAAGGAGAATATCGCAGTGCGCGAGGCTAACCGTCTGGGTATCCCTGTATTCGGTATCGTTGATACTAATTCCGATCCTTCAAACATCGATTTTATCATCCCTGCCAATGATGATGCTACCAAGTCTGTAGAGGTTATCCTCGACGCTTGCTGTGCAGCTATCCAGGAAGGTCTGGAAGAGCGCAAGGCTGAAAAGATTGATACTGAGGCTGCTGGTGAGGCTGCTGAAGCACAGGCAAAACCTCGTAAGAGAAGTGCTAAGGCTCGTCTGGATAAGTCGGATGAGGATGCAATCAACGCATCAAAGGCCGCTGCTTTCATCAAGGATGAGGAAGAGGCTTAATATTAACATTAAAATAAAGAGATTATATTATGGCTGTAACAATGGCTGATATTGTCAAGCTCCGCAAACTGACGGGTGCTGGCATGATGGATTGCAAGAATGCATTGAACGATGCTAACGGTGACTTCGATGAGGCTATGAAGATTATACGTGAGAAGGGTAAGGCTGTAGCTGCTAAGCGTTCTGATCGTGACGCTTCTGAGGGTTGTGTACTTGCAAAGGCTGAGAATGGCTATGGTGCCATGATCGCACTGAAGTGTGAGACTGACTTCGTGGCTAACAATGCTGATTTCATCAAACTGACTCAAGATATCTTGAATGTTGCTTTTGCTGCAAAGTGCAAGACTTTGGATGAGGTGAAAGAGTTGGAATTGGTTCCTGGTACGACTGTTCAGCAGGCTGTAACCGACCGTAGTGGTATTACCGGTGAGAAGATGGAGCTGGATGGCTATGCTACCGTTGAGGGTCCAACCATTGCTGTGTATAACCACATGAACCGCAACTTCCTCTGCACTATGGCAGTACTGAATAAGCCTGGTTTCGATGAGGCTGGTCATGAGGTAGCTATGCAGATCGCTGCTATGTCTCCTATCGCTGTGGATGAGGCTAACGTTCCTCAGAGCGTGAAGGACAATGAGCTGGCTGTTGCTATTCAGAAGACAAAGGAAGAGCAGATTGAGAAGGCTGTGGTGGCTGCCATCAATAAGGCTGGCATCAATGCTAACCTCGTGGATAGCGAAGACCATATTGAGTCAAACATCGCTAAGGGTTGGCTGACTGAAGCTGAGGCTGAGAAGGCTCGTGAGATTCGCAAGACCGTTGCTGAGCAGAAGGCTGCTAATCTGCCTGAGGCTATGATTCAGAACATTGCTAAGGGTCGTATGGCTAAGTTCTTCAAGGATGTTTGTCTGCTGCAGCAGGCATACAACAAGGATGCGAAGATTACAGTAGCTGAATACCTGAAGTCTTTCGATAAGGAACTTACCGTTACAGATTTCAAGCGTTTCACTTTGCATGCTGAGTAATTCAAAGTTATGATAAAAAAGCCTCTTTCGTAAACGGAAGAGGCTTTTTTGTTTATCCAACAGGCTTTGTCTGGGTATATCCTTCTGCTTTGAGGAGTTCTACGATCTTCGTCTTGAAATCACCTTGAATAATGATTTCCTCCTCTTTGACACTTCCTCCGACACCACATTTCCCTTTCAAATACTTCCCAAGTTCTTTCAAGTCATCTTCTGTTCCAATAAAACCTTTGATTAAGGTGACCGTCTTACCACCACGATGATGCCTATCTGTGCTTACGCGCAGTTTCTGTTGTTGTGGAGGTAAGGTCGTAACTTCTTCTTCTTTTGTGGTTTCGTATATGTAGTCGGGATTGGTGGAATAAACCACATTCAGCCTGTCTTTCCAATCGTTACTTTTCATTTCTTTCAAGTTTTAGTTTGCCAAATATACGCATTTATCAGGGAAAATGCATTATCTTTGTGCATCATATTTAGTTGGTTTTGTAAAAATACGTAGTTAGGAATGAAAATATTGGCAGTTGGAATGAATTATGCCCAGCACAATACGGAGCTTGGACATAAGGAGAAGAATGAGGAACCTGTGCTGTTCTTGAAGCCAGATTCATCTATCTTGAGAAATGGTTCTCCTTTCTTCCTCCCTGATTTTTCACAAAATATCCACTATGAGGCAGAGGTGGTTGTCCGGATATGCCGATTGGGAAGACACATTGCCCCGAAGTTTGCGCATCGCTATTATGATGCTGTAACGGTAGGCATCGATTTCACGGCTCGTGATCTCCAACAACGCTTGCGTGAGAAAGGGCTTCCTTGGCTATTGAGTAAGGGTTTTGATGCGTCTGCTGCTTTGGGCGATTTCATTCCTTTAGCTGATCTTGGTAATGATGTACAGAACATCGACTTTCATTTAGATATAGATGGAAAGACCGTACAACATGGTCATACATCGGACATGCTGTTTAAGGTGGATGAGATCATCTCTTATGTCAGCAAGTTTATGACTCTGAAGATTGGTGATTTGCTCTATACGGGTACACCTGCTGGTGTGGGACCTGTTGTGGTGAATCAACATCTGCAAGGATATATCGGAGATAAAAATGTGTTGGATTTTTATGTAAGGTAACGATGAAGATAAGAGTTGGATTTGGTTATGATGTGCACCAGTTGGTTCCGGGACGTGAGTTGTGGATTGGTGGAATACGCATCGAGCATGAAATGGGATTGTTAGGTCATTCTGATGCCGACGTGCTGATTCATGCCATTTGTGATGCCTTGTTAGGTGCAGCCAACATGCGGGACATAGGTTTTCATTTCCCCGACAAAGATCCTCACTATAAGAACATTGACAGTAAGATTCTGCTCCGAAAAACCGTTGAGCTAATTGCGGAGAAAGGATATAAGGTGGGGAATGTAGATGCAACGGTTTGTGCAGAACGCCCTAAGTTGAATCCTCATATTCCTGCGATGCAGCAAGTGCTTTCCGAAATCATGCATACAGACTTGGATGATGTCTCTATCAAAGCTACAACAACCGAGAAATTGGGGTTCACTGGAAGAGAGGAAGGAATAGCTGCGTATGCAGTGGTACTGATAGAAAAATATTAATGTAAACAATTAAATACAATGAAAAAATTACTTGTTTTAATGACGCTCATCTTTACAGTTGCAGGGATGAAGGCAGTTGCACAAGATTCGGCAAAATATCGAATCAGTTTGAAAGACAAAGTGGGAACCGGTTACTCCTTGAGTCGCCCTCAGGAGTTTCTCTCTGAGAAGGCTCTGGCACGTAGAACCAGACAGGGTATTCGGGTAGATTCTACCGACCTGCCCGTGAGTCGCAGCTACATCCAGGCCATCGAGAGAGAAGGCGGACGTGTACTCATTGTAGGTAAGTGGGATAATTTTGTCACGGTGATGGCTAATGGTGCCGATGCGGCAGAGCGCTTTGCCAGATTGCCTTTTGTGACTAAGGTCGAGAAAGTATGGTCTTCGGAATCCAGCAAGCCGACCACCACTGCTGATAGGCGTATAGATGTGGCGAATGAGGTGAAGCAACATCCAGATTCTATCTATGGTTCTGGCACGGAACAAATCCAGATCAGCAATGCCGATAAGTTGCATGAGGCAGGTTTCAAGGGTGCAGGTATGACCATTGCCATCATTGATGGTGGTTTCCATAACTATGATAAGATAGACATTATGAAGAATGTCAAGGTTCTGGGTACCAAGGATTTTGTTGATCCAGGTTCTGACATTTTCGCTGCAAGTTCACACGGATTGAGTGTGCTTTCATGTATTGGCACTAACACTCCTTATCAGATGATAGGTACTGCTCCAGAGGCAGAATTTTGGCTCATTAGAAGTGAGGATGAAAGCTCTGAGACTCCTTCTGAGGAGGATAACTGGTGTGCAGCCGTGGAGTTTGCAGATAGCGTGGGAGTGGATGTGATGAACACGTCTCTGGGTTATAATGAGTTCGACGATAAGACAATGAATTATCAGTTGCGCGATTTAGATGGTAAGAAGTCGTTGATGTCTCGTCAGGCCTCTCGCCTTGCGTCCAAGGGTATGATCTTGGTTTGCAGTGCAGGTAATTCTGGGTCTAACTCATGGAAGAAGACCACTGCTCCTGGTGATGCGACCGATGTACTTACAGTTGGCGCCATTGGAAAGGACGGAAATCTTGCTGCTTTCTCATCTATTGGAACGACGTCTGACGGACGTATCAAGCCCGATGTGGTAGCTGTGGGACTGATGTCAGATGTGATCCGTCCAAATGGTAATCAGGGACGAGCTAATGGTACATCTTTCGCTTCTCCGATTATGTGTGGCATGGTGACTTGTTTGTGGCAGGCTTGTCCGAACCTCACGGCTAAACAAGTGATAGAACTTGTGAAGAGTGCTGGTGATAGGGCAGACTTCCCTGATAATGTCTATGGTTATGGTATTCCTGATATGTGGAAAGCCTATCAGGCATACCTCTCTGGCTATGCGAAGGTCGTACAGTAATTTCAGAATCACTGATGGAGTCGCTTTCCCTGCTTGAACTGAATGCATTGGTGCGTGAAACCTTGGAGACAGGTCTGCCCGATGAGTATTGGGTAAGGGCAGAACTGAGTGAGGTGCGTGCAAATGCTACGGGGCATTGCTATGTGGAATTCATTCAGAAGAATGAGCGGGGAAACAGTCTGGTGGCCAAAGCAAGAGGTATCATCTGGGCGAATGTCTATCCTTTATTGAAAGGCTATTTTGAGTCGTCAACTGGACAGGCTTTCGTAGCGGGGATCAAAGTGTTGGTAAAAGTTGTCGTGAGTTTTCATGAACTATACGGATATAGTTTAGTAGTTAGTGAGATAGATCCAACTTATACCTTAGGCGATTTAGCACAAAGAAGACTGAAGATTCTGCGCCAACTTGAAGAAGAAGGTGTCCTTGAGTTGAACAAGGAATTGGAGATGCCAGTTATACCCCAACGCGTGGCAGTTATCTCATCGAAAACTGCTGCTGGATTTGGCGATTTCTGCGACCAACTGAAGAAGAATGCCTATGGCTTTTATTTCAGAGTGGAACTGTTTCCTGCCTTGATGCAAGGTGCCAAATTGGAGGAATCTGTCTTACAGGCATTGGATAGGATCAATGCGCGAATGGATGAATTTGATGTAGTGGTGATTATTCGAGGCGGTGGGGCAACTTCAGAACTGGCCGATTTTGACAGTTATATGTTGGCTTCCGCCTGTGCGCAGTTCCCTCTACCGATTATTACGGGCATTGGCCATGAGAGAGATGATACCGTACTTGATATCGTCGCCCATACCCGCGTGAAGACACCGACTGCTGCAGCCGAATTACTGATTGGGTACATGCTTGATGCCGTAGAGACATTAAATGCATTGAAAAGTAGGCTTTATAATGGGACGAAACAGCTTTTAAAGAATAAGAAAGGGAAACTGGAATTGCTCATACAGAGCCTTCCTGCTGGAGTTACCCGTAGACTCTCTGTTGAGAAACTCAAATTTCATGAAACCAGAAGCCGGTTGAAGTTCCAGGTGCATAAGAAACTGACAGAGCAGAAGCACCAGTTGGAGTTGTGGAACCAGAAAGTGTTAGATGCCTCACCAGAGAAACAATTGGCTCGAGGATATAGTATTACCATGGTGGATGGGCATACTGTAAAGAATGTAGATGCCATTAAGAAAGGAAATTCTCTGAAAACAATTTTGGCAAATGGAATCTTAATGTCAGAGGTAGAGGAGATCATTCATAATAAGGAGGAACAATGATATGAAGAAAAAAGAAACGTATGCGCAATCCATACAACGTCTGGAACAGATTGTTCAGCAGATAGATAATGGTGAACTGGACATTGATGAATTGGCTGAGAAGATAAAGGAAGCAAAGGCTATTATTGCATTTTGTACAGAAAAATTGACCCATGTCGATAAACAAGTTGAAATTTTATTGTCTGACGGACAATAAAGTTAATAATTAATAGTAATTTTGCACCGATAGTTTTGGTTTTTAATTAAAAAGGTCGAAAGATATGCAAGAAATAGATTGGAAGAACCTGTCTTTTGGATACATGAAGACAGATTACAATGTGAGATTGTACTACCGTGATGGCAAATGGGGCGAGATAGAAATCTGCAGTGAGGAAACTATTCCTATGCACATGGCTGCTACCTGCTTACACTATGGTCAGGAAGCTTTTGAAGGCTTAAAAGCTTATCGCTGTCCAGATGGGAAAGTGCGTGTGTTCCGCATGGATGAGAATGCCAAGCGTCTGCAGGGTACTTGTCGTGGTATATTGATGCCAGAACTCCCTGTAGAAAAGTTCGAGGAAATGGTGACCAAAGTGGTTCGCCTGAATGAGCGTTTCATCCCTCCCTATGAGAGTGGAGCCACACTGTATATCCGTCCATTGCTCGTTGGCACATCTGCACAAGTGGGTGTACATCCTTCCAAAGAATACTTGTTCTTGATTTTTGTGACGCCAGTAGGCCCATATTTCAAGGGTGGTTTCTCAACCAATCCATACGTAATAGTTCGTGAGTACGACCGCTCGGCTCCTTTGGGTACTGGTGTGTATAAGGTAGGTGGCAACTACGCTGCTTCGCTGAAGGCGAATGATATTGCACATCAGAAAGGCTATGCCTGTGAATTCTACCTCGATGCCAAGGAAAAGAAATACATGGATGAATGTGGCGCAGCCAACTTCTTCGGTATCAAAAACAATACCTATGTGACTCCAAAGTCAACTTCCATTCTTCCTAGTATCACGAACAAGAGCCTGATGCAGTTGGCTGAAGACTATGGCATGAAGGTAGAGCGTCGTCAGATCCCCGAAGAAGAATTGGCTACGTTTGAGGAGGCTGGTGCTTGCGGAACAGCAGCAGTGATTTCACCTATTTCTTATATAGACGATTTAGATACGGGACAGCGCTATACGTTCTCAAAGGACGGAAAGCCAGGACCTATGTCCACCAAACTGTATAATCACTTGCGTAACATCCAGTACGGCATCGAGGAAGACAAGCATGGCTGGACCACTGTGGTGATTGAATAAAACGTTGTAATGGGAAAAGGAAAACTTGCAAAGTTTGCTGATTTGGCTAGTTATCCACACGTCTTTGAGTATCCGTACTCTGTCGTGGATAATGTGCCGTTTGAACTAAAAGGGAAATGGGGTGAGTCATTTTTTAAGAATGACCATCCCATTGTGCTTGAATTGGGTTGTGGACGTGGTGAATATACCGTTGGACTTGGCCGACTCTTTCCGGAGAAGAATTTCATAGGGGTTGATATCAAGGGAGCTCGTATGTGGACAGGTGCTACGGAATCCCTGCGTGAGGGAATGAAGAATGTGGCTTTCTTGCGCACCAATATCGAGATTATCGACAGGTTCTTTGGAGCGAATGAAGTTAGTGAGATTTGGCTGACTTTCTCGGATCCTCAGATGAAGAAACCCACCAAGCGACTCACGTCATCTTACTTCTTGGAGCGCTATCGCAAGTTTTTGAAAGATGGAGGGTTGGTGCATGTGAAGTCAGATAGCAACTTCCTCTATACCTATACCAAATACCTGATAGAGACCAACGGTTTACCTGTAGAGGTAATGACTGATGACCTCTATCACTCTGGACAGGCTGATGAGATATTAGGCATTCGAACCTACTATGAGCAGCAATGGCTTGATAGGGGACTGAATATCAAATACATCAAATTTGTCCTCCCACATGAGGGAAAGCTGGAAGAACCCGAGGTGGAGATTGAACTTGACGATTATCGGAGCTACAACCGTAGCAAGCGCAGTGGCCTCCAAAATCATAATTAGTAATTCAAAATTCATAAATCAAACATGACTCTTTATCCTAACTTGATTAAAGATGCACTGCAGACAGTGCGCTATCCAGGCTCTGGCAAGAATCTAATTGAAGCTGGTATGCTGGCAGACAATATGCGTATCGATGGTATGTCTGTTTCTTTCTCCTTAGTATTTGAGAAATCTACCGACCCCTTCATGCGCTCGGTGGTTAAGGCAGCCGAAACGGCTATTCATACCTATGTCTCTCCCGAAGTTCAGGTAGAGATAAAGACCGAAAGTCGGCAGGCTCCCCGCCCCGAAGCTGGTAGTATGTTACCAGGCGTGAAGAATATCATTGCCATTTCCAGTGGAAAAGGAGGCGTTGGAAAGAGTACCGTTGCAGCCAATTTGGCCATTGCCCTTACGAAATTGGGTTTCAAGGTAGGTTTGCTCGATGCAGATATCTTTGGACCTTCCATGCCTAAGATGTTTCATGTGGAAGATGCACATCCTTATGCTGAGCATATTGATGGAAGGGATTTGATAGTGCCCATTGAGAAATATGGTATCAAGTTATTGTCTATCGGGTTCTTTGTTGACCCTGATCAAGCAACTTTATGGCGTGGAGGTATGGCCAGTAATGCCCTGAAGCAGTTGCTGGGCGATGCCGCTTGGGGGGATTTGGACTATTTCCTGATAGACCTTCCTCCTGGTACCAGTGATATACATCTGACAACCGTGCAGAATATTGCTCTGACTGGTGCCATTGTGGTGAGTACTCCGCAGCAAGTGGCATTGGCTGACGCTCGTAAAGGCATCAATATGTTTACCAATGCGCAAGTCAATGTGCCTATCCTTGGATTAGTTGAAAATATGGCGTGGTTTACTCCTGCGGAACTACCTGAAAATAAATACTATATTTTCGGACGTGAAGGGGTGAAAAAACTCGCGGAGGAGATGAATGTTCCTTTGCTTGGTCAGATTCCTTTGGTACAGAGTATTTGTGAGAGTGGTGATGCTGGTGAGCCTGTGGCACTTGATTCCAACACGATGACAGGACAGGCTTTCCTTCAGTTTGCTACTGCCGTCGTACGTCAGGTAGATAGGCGCAACTTGGAAATGCCCCCTACCCATGTTGTGGAAATGCATAAATAAAAAAAAACGTCCCTCCGAGGGACGTTTTTTATTTCTCTATTTCAAACTAAACGAGGAGGAACCTATCAAATTCCCTTCTGCAAAAATATCTAAGCGATAATTGCCAGCATAGAGGAACTCCTGTACATCCCAATAAACACTCACGGGTTGCTCTTCCCCTGTATATTCTATATATTTCTTGATGGAGTAGGAGAGTTCTCTGTTTTCATAGCTGAACGTATCAGAGGCATCTTTAGTCAGTACATCATTATCGGGCT
Source organism: Bacteroidaceae bacterium (assembly GCA_017650045.1). Classification (GTDB taxonomy): domain Bacteria; phylum Bacteroidota; class Bacteroidia; order Bacteroidales; family Bacteroidaceae; genus Bacteroides. The sequence goes on from JAGCFP010000080.1 coordinate 38,817, forward strand.
TCAGAATACGCACATACAGCGTGCGGTCACCAGTTTTTGCTGTGATATTTTTGGCTATGTTGAAATTGATTTGCAACTTCTCTGTATCTTTGGTCCGTTTGGCTTCTCTGCCACGCTTGTTCAGTGGGAGGACGTGAATGTTTGTCGCATCTAGTTGGGAGGCTAAGGTCACTTGTTCGGTTAGGTTCTTGCGTTCTTCTGTCAGGTCACTTATCTGACGTGAAGCATCGTTGTACTTCTGAGTCACCTCTGCTATCACCACTTTCTGCTGGGCATTGATCTGGTTCAATGAATCAATCTGATTGATGTAGCTAACCATGACAGTGCGCAATGTCGCCAATTCGTTCTTCAAACGTCGGATTTCTGTGGCATTGGTACTTTTCACGGTGCGCAGTTCTTCCAAAAGGCGCTGAGTCTTCAACTGCTCCTGTTCCAGCAGTTGAGCCAGGGAGTCGTTGGATACGGTAAGTTTCAACTCATCATACTGTCGGGCGAAGGTGGTGTATTCGCTTTCCAGATCTTCTTTCTCCAGACGAAACTCTTCTCGAAGTTCTGTGTTGGCCTGTTTCTCATTCAGCAAGAGGTATGCCAATACACCTAAGGCAGCAATGAGTACAATGCCTATAATAATAAATAATGTATTCTTTTTCATAATCCCTTGTTTTTTAGATTACCGCGGCAAAGATAAGCATTCTAATGCATACCACCAAAAAAGCCGTGTCGCAATATGTTAAAATGCGCACGGCTCTGTTATAAAAAGCCTTAAAACACCCAGACGGGCTGGGTGCTAAGGCATCGATATATAAATTGTTAAAGATTAGGATTAATCTTATTCCATTCTGCGATAGGAGGAACAATCTCCAGGGTAACCAGTTCATCACGCATTGCCTGCAGATGTTTGTAAGAAGCCTGAAGAGCAGCCATTTCTTCCTCAGTTCCCTCAGGAGCAGTAAAATGAACACCATCCTTATCGATAACGGTTGGCATGGCCATCATCACGTTATTGAAGCCATAAGCATTCACGTAGCAACCTGCAGGCCAAGTGAAAGGCTCACCACCCATAGCACCTTCAATCATCTTTACAGCCTGATAAGCAGGGCTCTGGAAAGAAGAACGACCACGCAACTTGATGATGTTGCTGCCACCTTGGGTGGTCATATGCTTAATTTCAGCCCAACGTTCTGCTGACAGAGGAAACTCGCAGAGAGGCTTGCCATCAATGAGAGCCTTGCTGGCAAATACTGCCATCTGCTCACCATGACCACCATAAGTATAAGCATTGGTTACCTTGTCTTGGCGAACGCCAAATTCCAGTGCCAACTGTTGCTGCAGACGGGTGCTATCCAATGCAGCCAGAGAAGTCAGCTGATTAGGTTTCAAACCAGAGTGAATCAGAGCAGTCAGAGCAGTCACATCAGCAGGGTTGAAGATTACCACCACATGCTTTACATCTGGGCAGTATTTCTTGATGTTCTCACCGAAGTCAGCTGCAATCTGGCAGTTGCCTTTCAGCAAGTCTTCACGAGTCATACCCTCCTTGCGTGGAGCACCACCTGAAGAAATGATGTACTTTGCACCTGTGAAAGCTTCAGCAGCATCAACCGTATAAGAGAGGTTTGCTTCAGGAAAAGCACAGTGGCACATCTCATCATAAACACCATGAACACCAGGCTCATAGATATCATACATACAAATGTTGGGTGTCAGTCCCAGCATCAGAACGCTCTGCACCATGTTAGAGCCGATCATACCACCAGCACCAACAATGACTAATTTCTCATCAGTTAAGAATTTCATAGTAATTACATTATTTTTTGATTGAACGAATAATCTTTCTTGCAAAAATAAGAAAGTTCTGCGATATGCCCAACCATATAAGTATTTATTTTTGTAAAAAAGCAATATTTATGCCCACCGCTGTGAGCAAAAATGCTCATTTCATCGACTATCCACTCCCCACATCATCTTGCGGCGAAGAGTATCGAAGAAGTGGTGGTCGAAACGTTTTACCATGCGCAGTCGCTGATCAGCTTTTGTAATGCGTAAGCGGATACTCTCATCGCATGAGAAACTGCGTCCATCTACGGAAACCAGAAAGTTGTGGCTGCGGCTCTCCACCTCTAAAGAAACTTCCCACTCGTCACATATCACAATGGGACGACAGGTTAGGCTATGCGGAGCCACGGGAGTAAGGGTCATGGTCTGGCTGTGAGGTACGATAATAGGGCCTCCCACACTCAAAGAATAGGCAGTGGAGCCTGTAGGCGTAGCCACGATGAGACCATCGGCCTGATAGGTATTAAGGTGCTGGCCGTTTACGGAGGCACGGATGGAAATCATTGAAGAACTGTCGTGCTTCAGCAGGGCAATTTCATTAAGTGCATAAGGTTCGGCATTGAGTCGCTCATCATTACTGGTAAGATGCAACATCGCGCGTTCCTCAATTTTATAATGGTTGGCATAGATTTCATCAATCATATCCTCCATCTCATCTGCCTGCACATCGGCCAGGAAGCCTAGACGACCAGTATTGATGCCTAAGATAGGAATCTTCTTCTTCGCTGCCCTGCTGGCAGCCTTTAGGAAAGTGCCATCGCCTCCAAGGCTTACCACGATGTCAGCAGTAAAGTCGGTTCCATCAAACAGTTCCAGGTCCGGAAGATTGAAATGTTGTTCCTTGGTAAGGAAATGATAGAACTCCCTGTCCATGCAAATCTGTGCCTCATGTTGGCGCAGCAGATGGACAAGATGCTCGGCTGTAGACGACTTCTTGGACTGATAATTATTCCCTATGATGGCAAATTTCATTGTTATTAGTATTTATTGACAATGCGAAGATACTATTTTTATTTTTTAAACAAGCAAGTATTGATAGTTTTTGTATCTTTGCAATTATAATAATTGTCACAATACTAACAAAACGAAAAGATTAAAATGAGTTTGTTGATTTCTTTCCTACAGTCGGCTGGAGCGCTGACAGAAGAGATGGTAGAGGCTATGCCAGTTCTAAGTGAATCTGCGGAAACCGCACAGACGATGAATTTATGGGACTTGGCAGTGAAAGGTGGATGGATCATGATTGTCCTGGCCGTACTTTCCTTGATAGCCTTTTATATTTTGTTTGAACGTATTTATGTCATCAAACGTGCAAGCAAGGAAGATCCAGAGTTTATGTTCAAGATAAAGGATTATATCAAGGATGGCAATGTGAAAGCAGCCATCACCTATTGCCAAAAGACCGATACCCCGTCGGCGCGTATGATAGAGCGTGGCATCAGTCGCATAGGCAGACCTGTGAACGATGTGCAGGCCGCGATTGAAAATGCAGGTAACTTGGAGGTTGCAAAGTTGGAGAAGGGACTTAACGTGATGGCAACCATTGCTGGTGGGGCGCCTATGATTGGTTTCCTAGGTACGGTGATCGGTATGGTAAGAGCTTTCTTTGAGATGTCGAATGCTGGAAACAACATCGACATTACCTTGCTTTCTGGCGGCATCTATCAAGCCATGATAACTACAGTGGGCGGTCTGATAGTGGGTATCATCGCCATGTTTGCATACAACTATCTGGTGACGCTGGTCGATGGCATCGTGAATAAGATGGAAGCCAGGACAATGGCATTTATGGACTTGCTTAACGAACCTGAACAATAATGCTGAAGAGAAGAAATAAAATAAATCCGTCGTTCAGTATGTCGTCTATGACTGACGTCATCTTCTTGTTGCTGATTTTCTTTATGATCACCAGTACTATGGTGTCTCCCAATGCCATTAAGGTATTGTTGCCACAAGGAAAACAGCAGACATCTGCCAAACCATTGACGCGTGTCATCATCGACAAAGAACTGAATGTGTTTGCAGCCTTTGGGAACGACCGTGAGCAGGCTTTAAGTTTCGAAGAACTCACTCCATTCTTGCAGGGTTGTGCTGATCGTGAACCTGATATGTACGTGGCACTTTATGCAGATGAAAGTGTGCCTTACAGAGAGATAGTGAAAGTGCTGAATATCGCCAACGAGAATCATTTCAAGATGGTGCTTGCCACACGTCCGCCTGAGAGTAGATAAACTATGGAGAAGAAAAAGAAAGGAAAATATGTAGGTGTTGTAGGTGCATTGGCTGTTCATGTGCTGATACTCTTGCTCTTGTTTTTGGTAAGTTTTGCTCTACCTAGAATACAGGAAGAAGGAGGTATGCCCGTGATGCTTGGTGATACCCCTGATGCCTATGGATTTGCCGATCCGTCATTGGTGGATGTGGATGTGATGCCGCAGGAAGCTCTAACGACAGAGGCATCGGATGGTCCTGATGTACCTTCAGAACAGGACTTAATTGTTCAGGAAGAAGAGGAAACTGTGGCATTACCAGCTAGAAAGCAGGAGACCAAGCAGGAAACTCCTAAGCCTACAGTGACAACACCTCGACAGCCCACTGCTCAAGAGAGGGCAGAAGCAGAACGCAGGGCAGCCGAAGCTCGTGCTGAGGCAGAGAGAAGGGCTGCAGAAGAGGCTGCTGCAGAACAGCAACGACAGGCACAGGCTGCTGCTCGCAGCCGTGTATCAGGGGCCTTTGGGCGTGGTACTCAGATGGGTAGTCGTGGAAATACAGTAGGGGAAGGTCTTCAAGGTAGCCCGGATGGTAACTCGGAAACGGGTGCCACAGAAGGTGTAGGAGGCTATGGTTCCTTCAGCTTGGGAGGGCGTTCATTAGGACCTGGTGGACTGCCACGTCCTACATATAATGTTCAGGAAGAAGGGAGAGTCGTGGTTGATATTACCGTGAATCCTGCAGGACAGGTGATAGCAACAGGAATCAATCGCCAGACGAATACTGTGAGTGCTGCGCTCAGACGTGCTGCAGAGGAAGCGGCTAAGAAGGCTCGCTTTAATTCAGTAAGTGGTAGTAACAATCAAACAGGTACTATTACCTACTATTTTAAATTGAAGTAAAATTATAAAACGAGGAAAAGATATGAAAACAGCTTATGTGTTTTTTGCCGATGGCTTTGAGGAAATCGAGGCCTTTACCACAGTAGATGTTCTCAGAAGGGCCGGTATCAATGCCCTGATGGTCTCAGTTACAGAAGATGAGATTGTACGTGGTGCTCACGATATCTCAATGTTGTGTGATAAGACAATTGACAACGTGGACTTCTCAGAGGCCGATATGCTTCTTCTTCCAGGAGGAATGCCAGGTGCTTCAAACTTGGCTGCATGTGAGCTTCTGACTAAGCAATTGAAAGCCTTTGCTGATGAAGGGAAACCATACGGAGCCATCTGTGCAGCACCTTTCGTGCTGGGTCAGTTGGGCTTGCTGAATGGAAAGAAAGCTACCTGCTATCCTGGCTTTGAAAACTATCTGGAAGGAGCGGTCGTAACAGGTAAGATGGCAGAACAAGATGGCAATGTAATTACTGGTAAAGGTCCTGCTGCTGCCATGGAGTTTGCCTTGAAAGTAGCAGCACTGTTGGTTGGCAGTGAAAAGGCCAATGAAGTGGCTGCAGGCATGTTGGTAAAATGAGAAAACTCTATGCCATCATTGTAGCGGGTGGTAAGGGTATGCGTATGGGGAAAGACCTGCCAAAGCAGTTCCTTCCCATTGATGGGACTCCTATCTTGATGCATACCCTTCAGACTTTTTATGACTATGATCCCTCTATGACACTGATTGTGGTGTTACCATCCGACCAACAGGCTTATTGGAGTAAGCTCTGTGGCGATTATCATTTTACCGTTCCTCATGTGGTGGTTAAAGGCGGGGAAACGCGCTTCCATTCTGTAAAAAACGGACTTGCTTGTGTAAAGGGCGAAGGATTGGTTGCTGTGCATGATGGCGTACGTCCGTTTGTGCATCGTGATACCATTGATCGTTGTTTCGCATTAGCACAGGAATCTGGTACTGCTGTGCCAGTGGTAGAGGTGGTGGACTCTCTTCGCAAAGTGGAAGATAATGGAAGCAAAGCTGTATCTCGTAGCCATTATCGGATAGTACAGACGCCTCAAATTTTCGATATCTCTCTCTTGAAGGAAGCCTATGAGCAACCATATACAGATGAGTTTACAGATGATGCTTCTGTTGTAGAGGCTCTGGGTAGAAAGATTTTCTTGACAGAGGGAAACCGGGAGAATATCAAGATTACTTCTCCTTTTGATTTGGTTATAGCTGAGGCTTTCCTGAACAGATGTACGATTTAACTTCAAGAGATATAAAATATGTAACAGGGGTTGGCCCTCAGAGGGCGGATATGCTGAATAAAGAACTTGGCATATCCACTGTGCATGATTTATTGTATTATTTCCCTTATAAATATGTAGATAGAAGTCGCTTCTATACCATCAATGAGGTAGATGCGTCTATGCCCTACATTCAATTGAAAGGGGAGATTATTGGATTTGAGGCTGTTGGGGAAGGACGCGCAAGAAGATTGATTGCTCATTTCTCTGACGGTACCGGAGTGATAGACCTGGTCTGGTTTCAAGGCATTAAGTATCTGCTGAATCGTTACAAGGTACACCAAGAGTATATGGTATTTGGTAAACCTACAGTATTCAATGGCAGAGTGAATATCGCTCATCCAGATATTGATGCCATAACAGAAGCAGTACCTGCAGGTTTGGGACTACAACCTTTCTATAATACCACTGAGAAAATGAAGCGCTCGATGCTTAATTCTCACGCGTTAGAGAAAGTCATGGCATCAGCGTTAAAACTTCTGCAAGAACCATTACCAGAAACGCTCTCCCCTCAGATTCTCCAAGAGCATCACCTAATGCCTCTTACAGAAGCAATTGCCAATATACACTTCCCTCAAAACGTAGAGTTGCTGAAAAGGGCACAGTATCGATTGAAGTTTGAAGAATTATTCTATGTACAACTGAACATCCTCCGCTATGCCAGTGACCGTATGCACAAATACAAGGGCTTTGTGTTTGGGAAAGTTGGAAGTGCGTTCAATACATTCTATAACTCTTATTTGCCTTTCGAACTGACATGTGCGCAGAAGCGTGTGATCAGGGAGATTCGCAAGGACTTAGGTTCTGGACATCAGATGAACCGTTTACTCCAAGGGGACGTGGGGAGTGGAAAGACATTGGTGGCATTGATGTGTATGCTTATTGCCATAGATAATGGGTACCAGTCCTGCATGATGGCTCCAACAGAGATTTTGGCAAATCAGCACTACGAAACTTTGAAATCGCTCTTGTGTGATATGGATGTTTGCGTGGAATTGCTGACAGGCTCTATTAAAGGAAAACGGAGAGAACGTATTCTGCAAGGGTTGCAGAATGGGGAGGTTCATATTTTAGTTGGAACCCATGCTGTCATAGAAGATACGGTGGAGTTCCATAAATTGGGATTAGCCATCATTGATGAACAACATCGATTCGGCGTGGCACAAAGGGCACGCTTATGGAGTAAAAGTGTCAGTCCTCCACATGTCCTGGTAATGACAGCCACTCCCATTCCTCGCACATTGGCTATGACGTTGTATGGAGATTTAGATGTTTCTGTGATTGATGAGCTTCCTCCAGGACGAAAGCCTGTGGCTACGATTCATCAATATGAGAATAGGAGGGCACCGTTGTATGATTTTATCCGTAAGCAAGTTGATAGTGGTAGGCAAGCCTACATTGTTTTCCCCTTGATTCAGGAAAGTGAGAAGATTGACTTGCAGAACCTTGAGGACGGCTTTGAGCGTATCAAAACTGCTTTCACGGATTATTCTATCTGCAAGGTACATGGCAAGATGAAAGCTGCAGAAAAAGACGAACAGATGCAACTCTTCGTGGCAGGTAAGGCACAGATATTAGTGGCCACTACTGTTATTGAGGTGGGAGTTAATGTGCCCAATGCCTCTGTTATGATCATTGAGAATGCAGAACGTTTTGGACTCTCACAGTTGCACCAACTCAGAGGTCGAGTAGGGAGGGGAGCAGATCAGTCCTATTGCGTTTTGGTGACAGGTTTTAAACTTTCAGAAGAAACCCGTAAACGCATTGAGATAATGGTGCGTACGAATGATGGGTTTGAAATTGCTGAAGCAGACTTGAAATTGAGAGGGCCTGGTGATTTGGAAGGTACGCAGCAAAGTGGTATCGCCTTTGACTTGAAGATTGCCGATTTGGCCCACGACGGGCAATTACTTCAATATGTCAGGGAAGTTGCTCAAGAGGTTATAAAAAAGGATCCTCAGGGTGAATTGCCTGAAAATAATATATTGTGGAAACAACTAAAAACTTTGAGAAAAAGTAATGTAAATTGGTCGGCTATTAGCTGAAAGAATGTTAAAATACCATAGTTTGGCAAAAAAAATGGTGCAAAAGACTAATTCTTAGGAAGAAAAACACTACCTTTGTCCAAATTCCGTTTTTGGAAAGCTAAAATAATACGCATGAAACATTTACTAAAGATACTTTTTTCAGGTGCCATTGCTATGGTTGTGAGTGCAAATGCTTTCTCACAAGACCTGATAGCCAGTCAAGCACCGATAGACAAAAAAATCAGAAGCATAGACTCTTTGGCCATGCAGAAGCAGATCAAGGCAGAGCAGAATGAGTTCCCTGGTCTTGACATCTATCCTGAATGGACGAATGACTATGTCAACTATTCCAATGCAAATATTCCTGATAGCTACGTGATAGATTTGACAGGTTTCTTCATGCCTACACCTAGCACAAAGATTACTGATATCTTCGGATATCGCCCTCGTCGTCGTCGTAGCCATGCTGGTTTGGATATAAAAGTTCAGACAGGTGATACTATTCGTGCGGCTTTCGATGGTAAGGTACGTGTGGTTCAAGATCAGGGTCGCAGCGGTTATGGAAAATACATTGTTATCCGTCATGATAATGGATTGGAAACGGTGTATGGCCATTTATCCAAGCACTTAGTAAAGGCTGATCAATTAGTGAGAGCTGGTGATGTTATCGGTCTTGGTGGTAGCACTGGACGTTCTACGGGTTCTCATCTTCATTTTGAGACTAGATTCCTGGGTATTGCAATCAATCCTGCCTTGATGTTCGATTTTGAGAAACAGGATATTGTGGCCGATACTTATACTTTCTATAAGAATAAGACGGTGGAAAGGGCGGCTAAGCAGCAAACGAGTAGCAGTAAGACCACAGCTGTGGCTGCCACTAGCAGTGGGGCTGTATATTACAAGGTGAAGAGTGGTGATAGCCTTTCTAAGATTGCTGCTAAGCAAGGTATCACTATCGATCAACTTTGTAAACTTAACAATTTAACACGTAAGTCTGTATTGCGTCCAGGACAGATGATTCGTTGTTCTTGAGAAGATAAATCTTAAAGATAAGATAGGGCACTTCGTAAAGTGCCCTATTTCTTTTTACGTAGTTGCAAAAAAGAATAAATTCTTTTTGTACTGCATCTGATTATTCGTAACTTTGCACATCATATAGTAAGATTATGAGAGATACAAGGAAACAATATGAAAAAGTAATTGCCAATTGCAGAGAACTCTTTGTCAAAAAGTTGCATGATTATGGTCCTGCTTGGCGTATCATGCGTCCCTCTTCTGTGACTGACCAACTTTTCATCAAGGCCAATAGAATTCGGAGTATTGAAATCAAGGGAGTGGCGATGGTGAATGAAGGTATCCAGCCCGAATTCATGGCGATTGTCAATTATGGAGTAATCGGATTGATACAATTGGAGCTTGGCTATGCTGAGACTGCTGATATCTCCAACGAAAAGGCTTTGGAGCTATATGATAAATATGTAAACACTGCCATGAACCTCATGTTGGCAAAGAATCATGATTATGATGAGGCTTGGAGAGGCATGCGCATTAGCTCATATACAGATGTGATTTTAATGAAACTCTATCGTACGAAGCAGATAGAGGACTTGGCTGGTAAGACATTGGTGTCTGAAGGTATTGATGCCAATTTCATGGATATGATTAATTATGCGGTCTTTGGCTTAATAAAGTTGGAGTTTGGAGAAGATTAACTATAAGGATAGTCTCGCTTGGAAGTTATTGCTGAACCTCTGTGCTTTGCTACTTGGGTTGGTCTTTGTCTTTTCTGGTTTTGTAAAGGCAGTAGATCCCCTTGGAACCTGTTATAAGATACAGGATTATATAGAGGCTTTTGGTTTAGTTAAGGTAGTACCAGATTTTCTGCCTTTGATGCTTTCGATAGCATTGTGCTGTCTGGAGTTTTTGATTGGCATCATGCTCTTATTGAGGGTTAGAAGACGGATTGCGACAATTTTGGTACTGTTGATGATGATCGTGATGACACCGCTGACTTTCTATCTGGCACTGACGAATCCAATCTCAGATTGTGGCTGTTTTGGAGATGCTTTAGTATTGACCAATTGGCAGACTTTTTATAAAAACGTAGTGTTGCTTATTGGTGCCATCGTTGTTTTTATAGGGTACAACCAGTTGACCCCAATCCTGTCGTCGAAGAAAGAATGGATGGTTACTTCCTGGAGTCTGGTGTTTATCCTTGGCATCGCTTTTTATGGACTGTACTATTTACCATTGTTTGATTTCCGCCCTTATAAGATAGGAGTGAATATCCCTCAGGCAATGGAGATTCCAGAAGGAGCCGAGTTGAGTAAGTATGACACGCGGTTTGTGTTAGAAAAAGGTGGGGAGAAAAGAGAGTTTGGTCTGGATGATTACCCAGATAGTACCTGGACTTTCGTTGAATCAAAAACGGTGTTGGTAAAGCAAGGCTTTGAACCTCCAATACATGATTTCTCCTTGATGGACCTTGAAACAGGAGAGGATATGACGGCGGAAGTGCTGGAGCATGAGGGTTACACCTTCCTTTTGGTGGTTCATAGAGTAGAAGAAGCTGATGATAGTGACATTGATTTAGTCAATGAGGTTTATGATTTCAGTGTGGAGTACGGGTATCATTTCTATGCGTTGACTTCATCTCCAGAAGAGGAGATAATGCTATGGCGTGAGCGAACAGGCGCCGAGTATGATTTCTTCTTGGCAGATGATATTACCCTTAAGACAATCATTCGTTCTAATCCTGGATTATTGTTATTGAGAGACGGAACGATACTTAATAAGTGGTCGAATCGGGATTTACCAGATGAGTTTGTGATGAATGGTCCTTTGGAAGAAATAGAAATAGGGATGCAGAAGGTGGTAAATACATCTATGAGGTTATTGATGATCTTCTTGATATTCTGCATACCTTTATCCTTGCTTTTAGGACATGATCAGTTCTTGTCCTATTTAAGAAGAAGAAAGAGTAAAAATGATTATTAACTTTATTTATAAAAACAAATGAGAAAGAAAATTGTCGCAGGCAACTGGAAAATGAATCTGGACCTGCAAGAAGGTGTTGCTTTGGCAAAGGAATTAAACGAGGCTTTGGCAGCAGACAAACCAAATTGCGATGTTGTTATTTGTACTCCTTTCATTCACCTGGCTTCAGTAGCTCCAGTTCTGGATTGCAACCTGATAGGTCTTGGTGCAGAGAACTGCGCTGACAAGGAGAAGGGTGCATATACTGGTGAGGTTTCTGCAAAGATGGTAAAGAGCACTGGTGCACAATATGTAATCCTTGGCCATTCTGAGCGTCGTGAGTACTATAAGGAAACTCCTGAGATCTTGAAGGAAAAGGTACTGTTGGCTTTGGCTAATGGTTTGAAGGTTATCTTCTGCATCGGTGAGAGTCTTGAAGAGCGTGAAGCCAATAAGCAGAATGAGGTTGTAAAGGCAGAGCTTGAAGGAAGTGTATTTAATCTGAGTGCTGAGGACTTTGCTAAGATTGTCATCGCTTACGAGCCTATTTGGGCCATTGGTACAGGTAAGACTGCTACAGCAGAGCAGGCTGAGGAGATTCATGCTTATATCCGTGGTTGTGTGGCAGAAAAGTATGGCGCAGAGGTAGCTGAGAATACTTCTATTCTTTATGGTGGTAGTTGCAAGGCCAGCAATGCTCCTGAATTGTTTGCAAAGCCTGATATTGATGGTGGCTTGATTGGTGGTGCTTCTTTGAAGTGCGCTGATTTCAAGGGTATCATTGATGCTTGGAAGAAATAAATAGTTCTTATATCGGCTGTGCCAGTGTTTTCTGGCATAGCCTTTTGTTTTTTCACTGTAAAAAGCATTCGAATAATGAAAAAGTTTTTTGGAATCTGTTTTTTCCTGATTGCTCAGTTTGGGATGGGAGTCTCAGCGCAGAGCATTATTGAACATTTGCAGAAGGATGGAGCAGGTCTGGGAACTATAACCATCCATCAGGACAATGATATTGCTGCTTTGTTGAGTTCCGACTTGGCTGCCTCCATGGGTTCTCAAAGCAAATCTGCTTCAAACAAGGGTACTCTGAAAAAGCAAGGATACAGAGTGCAAGTGTATGTAGGCAGTAATACCAGAGCTTCGAAGAATGAGGCCAGTCGTGTGGCTTCTGAGGTTAGGAGTAAGTTCCCTGAGCTGACGGTTTATGCCATGTTCAATCCTCCGCGTTGGCTCTGTCGTGTGGGAGATTTCAGAACCATCGAAGAAGCCCATGCAGCCATGAGAGAATTAAGGAGAGAAGGTAATTTTAGGGAAGTTTCCGTAGTTAAAGATCAAATAGTTATACCTGCAGAATAAGATGTTAGAAAACGAAGTTGTGGAATCTCCAGTGTTGGAGGAATTGAAAGATCATTATAAGCGCATCATTACTCTTCTTGGAGAAGATGTGCATCGTGAAGGATTGCTTAAGACACCTGAGCGTGTGGCTAAGGCCATGGTTACGCTGACTAAAGGGTATGAGATAGATCCTCACGAAGTACTGCTTTCTGCCCGTTTCAGGGAAGATTATAAGCAGATGGTAATAGTGAAGGATATCGATTTCTTCTCTCTCTGTGAGCATCACATGCTTCCTTTCTATGGCAAGGCTCATGTGGCTTATATTCCTAATGAATATATTACCGGACTTAGTAAGATTGCTCGCGTGGTAGATATTTTCTCTCACCGACTCCAAGTGCAGGAGCGTATGACTACCCAGATAAAAGAGTGTATTCAGGAGACTCTCTGTCCGATGGGTGTGATGGTGGTGTTGGAAGCGAAGCACATGTGTATGCAGATGCGTGGTGTGGAAAAACAAAATGCGATAACGACCACTTCTGATTTTACCGGAGCTTTCAATCAAGCTAAGACCCGTGCCGAGTTTATGGATCTTATCCGGAATAACTCATAGGTTCAATACTACACGGTCTCCCAAAGTTTTGGCCATTATTTTCTGGACTTCAAGGAGTTCGGTATATTCCTTTATTATAGCATTACACTGTTGTTCGTCTTTGGTTTTTGATGCTTCTTGTAATTCGTGCATCAGTGTTTTGAGCTTGTTGCTTACAACGGCATATTTGAAATTGGTCATCAAGATGGGGACCAATTCTGTCAACCTGTCCTTATCATTTACTACCGTCTGATTTTTGAAATGATACTTGCTTAGATGGTATCTGTCGCTAATCAAGTTCACACTGACTTGGTTGACCTCTGGATTACCATGATGTGTAAAGAAGTGCTCAGCCTTGAACCCTTCTTCTGATTGATGGCGTATGGCTTCCTCTAATATCTGCTGATAGATAGGGTGATGGAATCTTAATTTATCTATGTCCATTTCATGCGCAATGTAGCTTATTACATTGACTGGTTTCCTCCCCTCTTCCGTATCTTCTTCACACATGGTTTCCTCGCCATAGCGGACGATCATCTGCGTCAGCATTCGTTCGTAGGCTTCAAAGACGCGACTCTCTTTCACCATGGCTTGTTGTTCACTTGATACGCTTTCTGCAATATTCCATTCCTTAGGAACTGGAGGTGGGACGTTATCATCAGGTGCAGATTCAGAGGAAGAAGGTACATCTTGTTGCCTGTTCTTCTCCCTTTCCTTGCGTTTGGCTTCGTCATCTGCGTGTTTCTCCCTTCTTTTCGCCACTTCGCTTACCAGAATTTTGTCGTCCATCTGCAGCATCTGGGCACATTCCTTGATATAGATATCGCGTACGATAGCTTCAGGAATCACTGCAATGCTCTCCATCAGGCTACCAATCAGTTCGGCACGTTTAATGGGGTCACGCTCAGCATCTTTCATCAGCAAGTTAGTCTTAAAGCGGATGAAGTCAGTTTCATGTTGTTCAATGAATGCCTGGTATTCCGATGCGTTATGTTTGCGGGCAAATGAATCAGGATCTTCTCCATCGGGCAAGAGGCAGACTTTGACGTTCATACCCTCTGCCAAAAGCAAGTCGGTACCACGAAGCGCTGCATGTATGCCAGCCTCGTCGCCATCATATAATACGGTGATATTGCTGGTGAAGCGATGTATCAACCTGATTTGTGCTTCTGTTAAGGCCGTTCCGCTGGATGCCACCACATTCTCAATACCACTTTGGTGCATGGAGATAACATCGGTGTAACCTTCTACCAGGAAGCAACGGTCTTTCTTCATGATGGCTTGCTTGGCAAAATAGAGTCCGTAAAGGTTATTGCCTTTCGTAAAGATTTCGCTTTCTGGAGAGTTGACGTATTTTTGTGCCACCCCTTTGGTTTCACGAGAAAGGACACGTCCGCCGAATGCCACGACCTTACCGCTCAGTGTATGGAAAGGGAAGATGACACGCCCCCAGAAACGGTCACGCAGTCGATGGTCTTCTGTTTCGTAGCAGAGTCCTGTCTTTATCAGATAGTCTTTCTTATAGCTTTTCTTCAGAGCTTCACTGGCCAGCGCATCACGCTTCTCAAGAGAGTAGCCTAATTGGAACTTTTGAATGATGTCATCGCGAAACCCACGGTCGCGAAAATAAGCCAGTCCAATGTTACGACCTTCTTCACTTTGTTGGAGTTGTTGTTGGAACCAGTCGCGCGCAAATTGATTGACTACAAATAGACTTTCGCGTTCCGTCTGACTCTGTCGTTCCTCGTCTGTTGGTTCTTTTTCCTTGATCTCGATGTTGTATTTCTTTGCTAAATAACGCAAGGCATCGGGCCAAGACATCTGTTCGTGTTCCATCACGAAGCCTGCAGCGTTGCCAGCTTTTCCACAAGCAAAGCATTTAAAAATACCCTTGGCAGGTGAAACGTACATAGAGGGCGACTTGTCATCGTGGAATGGACACAAACCCACATAGTTCACACCACGCTTCTTCAGTGTGACAAAGTCGGACACCACATCTACTATCTGTGCTGTGTCCAGAATCCGTTCTATGGTGGGTTGGTCAATCATGTGAGCAAAGATAGTGATTTCTTTCTTATCAAAGCACGTTCTTCCTGATTTTCTCTAAGTATCGTTTCATGCCCTCCTCATCTTTCTGTTCAATGATTCCGAGCAGCTCCTTCAATTCCTTACGGATATTTTCCACCTGATGCTGTGTACGGGGATTAAAGAGAATTTCCTGCAAAAGATAATCGTCTTCATTTAGTACGCCATGAGCAATGGCCAAGTGTTTCTTGAACGTAGTACCAGGAGCATCCTGGTGTTTCATCACGGCAGAGAACACGAAGGTAGAGACAAATGGGATAGAGAGCGAGTAAGCTACTGTTTCATCGTGCTCTTCGAAAGTGTATTCGAAAATCCGAAGATTGAGTTGCTGATAGAGGTCCTTGAAGAAGATGCGTCCCAGATGGTCGCCCTCCTTGATGATGATGGCACTCTCGTTGCTAAGATTGCTCAGGTTGGCAAAGGTAGGACCAAACATCGGGTGACTGCTTACAAAGCGGAAACCACTCTGCTCATAGAATTCCTTCATCCCTGTTTTCACACTGGTAATGTCGCTTAGGATACAGTCTTTTGGCAAGACAGGAATCACCGTCTGGAAAGCATCCAGCGTATGGTTCAGCGTAACAGCATTGATCACCAATTCTGGGGCAAACCCTTTAACTTCATCCAACGTAGTATAGCGGTAGGTATGATAGATGAAGCGCAGGGCTTGTACATTGGTATCAAACACAGCTACTTCATGCTGAAAGCTCAGTACATCGGCCAGAAAGGTGCCCATCTTGCCTGCTCCTAAAATAAGTATTCTCATATGATTGGCATTTTATTTATTAAGAATCTCTAACTGTTGGCGTACACTCTCACTGTGGATAGCCTCAAAGACTACGCGTACAAAATCACTTCCTAAGCCACAAAGAGCCCCTTGAGAGCCTCGCTTTTCCAGAATTTCGTTGTAACGACCAGTCTGCACAATGGCCATGTTATGCTCCTTCTTGTAAGTACCTATCTCACGTGCCACCCTCATGCGTTTCGCCAATCCTTGGATGAGGCTTTCATCGCATTCATCAATCTGCTTGCGCAATTCTGCCAGACTCTCAGTGGTATATTTCACGTCACGTATCACCAGAAGGTTCAATATGTAATCGAGTATATCTGGAGTTACTTGCTGTGCGGCATCACTCCATGCCTTCTCAGGGGAGCAATGGCTTTCCACGATAAGACCATCGAAACCTAAGTCCATGGCCTGCTGGCATAGAGGGGCAACCAGTTCACGCTTACCACCCATGTGGCTAGGATCGCAGATGATGGTTAGATCAGGTATGCGACGTCGCAGTTCGATGGGGATGTGCCACAGAGGCAGGTTACGATAGATTTTCTTCTCACTGCTGGTAAAACCACGATGAATGGCTCCCAGACGACGTATCCCCGCATTGTTCAGTCGTTCCATAGCACCTATCCATAATTCCAAGTCGGGATTTACGGGATTCTTCACCAATACAGGAATATCCACCCCTTTTAGGGAGTCGGCTATTTCTTGCATGGCAAAAGGATTGGCAGATGTACGGGCACCAATCCACAGGAGGTCGATGCCAGCTTTGAGGGCAGCTTCCACATGCTTAGTGTTGGCCACTTCCGTCGTAACGTACATGCCAGTTTCTTCTTTCACGCGTTTCATCCACGCCAGTCCTGGTTCTCCTACACCTTCGAAACCTCCTGGTTTGGTGCGAGGTTTCCAGATGCCAGCACGAAATATCTTAATGCCGTTTTTAGCCAAAGCCTTAGCAGTGGTCATCACTTGTTCTTCTGTCTCTGCGCTGCATGGGCCCGCTATTACCAGCGGACGGTCTTCACTTACGCCTTGCAGCTTAATGGGTTGTAAATCCAGTTCCATATTCTTAATTTTTAATGTTTCAATTCCTTAATTCGTTGAAGTGCTTCGCTAAGCCTATCGTCCTTACAGCAAAGCGAGATGCGGATAAAGCGTTTGCCATTGCTTCCAAAGATAAAGCCTGGAGTGATGAAGACTCTGGCTTCATGCAGCACACGCTCCGTCAGTTCTTCCACATCGGCATAATGGTCGGGAATGCGTCCCCAGAGGAACATGCCTACCTGCTTCTCATCATAGGTGCAACCAAGTTCCTTCATAATCTCTCCTGCCAAAGCACGACGACGGCGATAGTTGGCATTATTGCCTTCATACCAGTCGGCTTCAGCTTCCAGAGCTGTGGCTGCAGCCAATTGCATGGCACGGAACATACCACTGTCAATGTTGCTCTTGACTTTCAGTACCCAACTGATGAAGTCCTTATTAGATGCCAGCATACCGATGCGCCATCCTGGCATGTTGTGGGCTTTGCTCATGGAGTTGAACTCTATACAGCAATCCTTGGCACCAGGTACACTGAGGATGCTCAGTGGATGGTCGTTCAGGATAAAGCTGTAAGGGTTGTCGTTCACAATGACAATGTTTTTCTCCTTTGCCAATCTAACCAGTCGCTCATACAGTGCTGGTGTGGCATTCGTTCCTGTCGGCATGTGTGGATAGTTGGTCCACATCAGTTTCACGCGACTCATGTCCATCTGATCCAACTGGTCGAAATCTGGCATCCATCCATTCTCTTCCTTCAGATCATAATAAACGACCTCTGCACCTAAGATCTTGCTTAGAGAGGTATAGGTAGGATAGCCAGGATTAGGCACCAATACCTGCTCCCCAGGGTTTACGAATGCCAACGTCACATGCAGGATACCCTCCTTAGAACCTATCAAGGGTTGAATTTCTGTCTGAGGATTCAGATCCACATTGTACCATTTCTTATACCAATCTGCAAATCCTTGACGCAATTCTGGAATGCCTACATAAGGCATGTAACCGTGACCATTAGGATTCTTTGCTTCTTCACAAAGGCGATTAATAGCCTTCTCCGAAGGTGGCATGTCGGGACTTCCTATACCAAGGCTTATCACGTCCATTCCTGCGGCATTCATCTGTGCCACTTCCTTCAGTTTGCGAGAGAAATAATACTCGCTCACACTGTTCAGCCTATCAGCCGGCTGTATCTTAGATGGTTGATTTTCCTGCTTCATATTCTCCAAGTATTTTAAGTTCTTTTGTCAGTGGACTGATGGCACTGATGCCTTGCTTGTACCTTAATATATTATTGAACTCCACATCTACGTAGAATTGATATTCCCATTCTCTTCCGATGATGGGGAGCGACTGTATTTTCGTGAGGTTGATCTGATAGAAAGAGAGGATGCTCAGCACTTGCGACAAGCTACCTTCATGGTGGGGAAGGGTAAATACCAGACTGGCTTTATTGTACGTACCCTTCAGTTTCAGTTCGTCAGCTTGCCAAGGATCTGCCACTACTAAGAAGCGGGTGAAGTTGTGCTTGTTGGTTTCAATGCCCTCTTGCAGTACCTTCATGCCGTAGTATTCTGCAGCAGCCTTTGAGCAGATGGCAGCATGGCCGTGCAAATTATCCCTTTTGATAATCATGGCACTTAGCGCTGTATCTTCTGTTTCCACTAATTTCATGCGAGGATGCTTGTTCAAGAAATCACGACACTGCATCAGGGCAATGGGGTGGGAGTTTACTTCCGTGAGAGCCTCCCAATCATCGTCAGGCAGACAGACGAAGCTATGTGAGATGCGCAACTTATGTTCTCCTACTATCTGTACGCCGCTTTGCTTCAGCAGTTCGTAGTTGTGCAACAAACTGCCTGCGATGGTATTCTCTATGGCGCAGAGTCCTATCACATTGCTGTCGTCCTTGATGGCATCGAATATTTGTTCGAACGTGGAGCAACACAACAGTTCTATTTCTTCATCAGAGAAAAACTGATGCGCAGCCACATCGTGGAACGATCCGATGCCTCCTTGTATTGCTATCTTTTTCATAAAATGATTAATAAAAAATCCCACTCAAACATTGAGCGGGATTTCTATGTTCAACTTTCTGTTTTTTCTTAGTTCTTAAGCGTCGCTGTCACTCGGCACATACAAACTCCCGCTCTACTTCATGGCTAAAGTAAAAGTAATAAAAGGAATAATATGCGTAAGTAAACTGCTTCATTTTTACAATTTAAATGCTTATCGGGTGCAAATGTAATGAAAATTTCTTATTTCCAAACAAATTGTCACAATTTTTTCTTTTTAATGTTCAATGCTCAATGTTCAATGTTCAATGTCTTACAGTCCCAACACATCTCGTTTTTCCATACCTCCAATGGTATAGTTGGGCAGGTCCTCATTGTTCAGGTTCAAGGCATTGGCTTCATCTTCCAACTTCTTGACCTCTTCAGCATTCCCTTCAGCTTGAAGTATATCGATGAGAGCAGCGTAGGCTTCCTTGTTGAATGGATTCAGTTCTATGATATGCCGATAGTCAGCTTTCGCTTTCTCAGAGTCATTTTCAACCTTATTATAAATAAACGCACGAAGTGCCAATGCCGTCTCATCTTCCTCGTGGAGTGTCAGCACTTCTTTAATGTCAGCCATCGCTTTCTCACTCTCACTAGTCTGGACAAAGAGACTTGCACGTGAGTTCAGTGCCTCTATGAAATCAGGCTGTTTTTCGATGGATCTTGTCAATGCTTCGATGGCAGCTACAGGATGCTGCAACGCTTCCTCTGCCTTTCCAAGAAGATAATAAGCCATAGGATTCTCTGCATTACATTCCACAGCCTTCAGCGCATTGGCTTTCATGGCTTCATACTCATCCGTCATAAACAAGATATGAGCCAAGGTGATGTGCGTTTCAGTTCTCTGAGGCTGTAACTCTGCCATACGTATTAGCACATCACGCGCCTCTTCCAGGCGATTCATGGCAATAAGGGTAGTGGACTTATAACTCAATGTTTCAAAGTCCTCCTTTATGTTCAGTGCTTCATCAAAGCAACGCAGAGCGTAATCCAAGCGTCCCATACGTTGTGCCCTTACCCCATCGAACTTGAAGATATCGAAGTTTTTCTCCTCTTCTTTCTGTATGCTTTCCTCTGGTGTTTCATCCTTGCCAGTAAAAAGTGATTTCCAAAAGCCCATCTGTTAAATTATGAATTATGAATTATGAATTATACATTGGGTACTAAGCGTTTACTGTTTGCTTTTATTGTCTGCAAAGATAATGTAAACCTTGCAGAAAAACGAAATGATGTGAAATAAAATTTCTTGCATTTCTGAGTTTAGAAAGTAACATAAAGCCGTGCACCATCACTTAGTGCACGGCTATGCTCTTAAAACAATTGAAAACTGAGATTGTGAGATGCATATTTATGCGTTTTATAACAGAAGAAAGTGTATATATTTGCATTTTCGTCCAACTTTCTTAATCGTCTTCTTTTGCGCAAATTTTGGTTTCAACGTGAGGAAAATTTTACGCCCTCGTGAGGGAAGAAAAATTCCAGCGTGAGGCATTTTTCTTTACTTCACCTGTAGCTTATTGCGAAGGATGCATATTTATTCATCTCAGTATCTCAGTTTTCAGTTGTTTTAGGAGCACAGTGCATCACTGGATAAAAAAACAGAGCGCACCCTTATAGAAAGGCTGATGCGCTCTGTAACCAATAAAACGATGATATTTATCACTCACAGGAAGATGATCCTGAATTATTGCGGTGAGGTGATAAAACTGGAGAAAGCGTGATGGCTTAGCTTTTGTGACAATCGCAGTCGGGACCGCAGTCACTGCCTTCACAGTTGCAGTCTTTCTTCCCTTTCTCACAACCACCACATCCTGAACATCCTGCAGGTGAAGTAACTGCAGCGATTTCTTCAGCGGTAGCAGGACGAACCTCGATGACCTCACCAATGAAATTGAGGTCGCAACCTGCCAATGGGTGATTGAGGTCAACCTCTACCACATTCTCTTTGATTTCATTGACAACGGCACTGAAACGGTCACCATCGGCTGAAATCAGTGGAATGATGGCTCCTTCCTGCACATGCTCATCATCAAACTTGCCATCAATGAAGAAAGTGCTCTTTGGCAACTCCACTACATGGGTTTCATCATACTCGCCATAGGCCTCATTCTGAGGGATGACAAAGTCGAACTTGTCACCTGTAGCCAGTGCTTCCATCTTTTTCTCAAAAGCCTCAATGGCCAGGCCTAAGCCTGTGATAAACTCGAAAGGCTCCTCTGCAGGGGCTTCTTCAGCGAAATCGCGCTCTCCATCCTCGATGGTGTATAGCTTGTAAGCTACTTTGTAGTACTTATTCTCCATATCATTATCATTAATTAGGCAACAAAGGTAGTGATTAGTTTCCAAATAACCATCATTTTGCACTCAAAGAATGCGAATCCTTACGATTTTATACAAAAGATGCAACTTTCTCTTACAATTGTTTGGTGTGTGAGAAAAATCTATTTAACTTTGCAACCGAAATCAAAAATAAGAGGTAAAATTATGAATAAGCATACATCGGTCAGCCTAACTGTACTAAATGTCATTAGCCTTGTAGTCGTCGAGCTATAATGCGTGAGAAGGGTATAGGTGTATGTTTTATATGTAATTAAGATATGGATTAGAGCCTTTCTCACATCATTGGAGGAAGGCTTTTATTTTTTAAGAGAAAAGAAGAATATGAAACACCAGTTGAGAAGTGCCGTGTGCACAGAAGGCAGAAGAATGGCGGGTGCCCGTGCCCTTTGGGTGGCTAATGGCATGAAGCGTGAGATGTTCGGAAAGCCAGTGATTGCCATTGTCAATTCGTTCACCCAGTTTGTGCCTGGCCATACGCATCTGCATGAAATCGGACAGATTGTGAAGCGTGAGATAGAGAGCATGGGCTGCTATGCGGCTGAGTTCAATACCATCGCTATCGATGACGGCATCGCCATGGGCCATGACGGCATGCTTTATTCACTGCCTTCACGCGACATCATCGCTGATTCTGTGGAATACATGGTGAATGCGCATAAGGCCGATGCCATGATCTGCATTTCCAACTGTGACAAAGTGACTCCAGGTATGCTGATGGCTGCCATGCGCCTGAATATCCCTGCAGTATTCTGCAGTGGTGGTCCGATGGAGGCTGGTAAGTATAAGGGCGAGAACGTGGACTTGATAGCTGCGATGGTGAAGGGGGCTGATACCAGCGTGAGTGATGAGGAACTGGCTGAGATAGAGAACCGTGCCTGTCCGGGTTGTGGCTGCTGCTCAGGTATGTTCACCGCCAACTCAATGAATTCCCTGACCGAGGCCATCGGTCTCTCATTACCAGGTAACGGTACCATTCTGGCTACCCACAAGAACCGCATCCAGCTCTTCAAGGACGCTGCCCGTCAGATAGTCACGAATGCATATAAATACTATGAGGAGGGTGATGAGAGCGTACTTCCACGCAGTATCGCCACCCGTGAGGCTTTCCTTAATGCCATGACACTGGATATTGCCATGGGTGGCTCTACCAATACCATCCTGCACTTATTGGCTGTGGCTCAAGAGGGAGGGGTGGACTTCAAGATGAACGACATAGACCAACTGAGTCGCCGTGTGCCTTGCCTTTGCAAGTTGGCACCTAATACCCAGAAATACAGCGTACAAGAGTGCGGTCGTGCGGGTGGTATCCTTGGCATCCTCGGTGAATTGGCCAAGGGTGATTTGTTGCAAACCCAGGTGAAGCGCGTCAACGGTGCCACGTTGGAGGAAGATCTGAAGAAATACAATATCCTTTCCGAGAATATCAATGCCGAGGCTAAGCGCATTTATAGCACCGCTCCTGCCAATAAGTTCAGTAACGTCATGGGCAGTCAGGAGTGTACCTATGAGACGCTGGATACCGACCGTGCCGCGGGTTGTATCCGTGACATAGAGCATGCCTACACGAAAGACGGTGGTTTGGCAGTCTTGTTCGGCAACATCGCCCAAGACGGTTGTGTAGTAAAGACGGCTGGTGTAGATGAGAGCATCTGGAAATTCAGTGGTCCTGCCAAGGTCTTCGATTCTCAGGAAGACGCCTGCGAGGGTATCCTGAGTGGCAAGGTGGTGAGTGGCGACGTGGTGGTTATCACCCATGAAGGCCCGAAGGGTGGTCCAGGCATGCAGGAGATGCTGTATCCTACCTCTTACATCAAGAGCCGCCATCTGGGTAAGGAGTGCGCTTTGATTACCGACGGACGCTTCAGCGGTGGAACATCGGGTCTCAGTATCGGCCACATCTCACCCGAGGCAGCAGCCGGTGGTAATATCGGAAAAGTTAAAGATGGTGACATCATCGAGATAGATATCCCTAACCGCAGCATCAATGTGCGCCTCTCAGACGAGGAGTTGGCTGCCCGTCCGCAGCAACCATTGAAGCGTCAGCGCGAGGTGTCTAAGGCATTACGTGCCTATGCCCAGAGCGTGAGCTCAGCCGATAAGGGTGGCGTGAGAATAATAGATTAATTGTATAATTTTTCCGCAGGTTCAATGTCCAATAAGAAAGATATGGAAAAGAAATTGATTTCAGGTTCGGAAGCATTGATGCTTTCCTTGGAACATCAAGGGGTAAAGACGATTTTCGGTTATCCAGGTGGCAGCATCATGCCTGTGTATGATGCCTTGTACGACCATCTTGATAAACTGAATCACGTCTTGGTGCGCCATGAGCAAGGTGCTGCCCATGCAGCCGAAGGCTTTGCGCGTGTGTCGGGCGAGGTTGGTGTCTGCTTGGTGACCAGTGGCCCTGGTGCCACCAATACCGTGACAGGTATAGCTGATGCCATGATAGACAGCACACCGATCGTGGTCATTGCCGGTCAGGTGGGTGTCAGTGCCTTGGGTACCGATGCCTTCCAAGAAGTTGACTGGGTGGGTCTGACGCAGCCTATCTCCAAGTGGAGCTACATGATACGTGATGCCAATGACATCGCCAATGCTGTGGCACGTGCCTTCTATATAGCCAAGAGTGGCAGACCTGGACCCGTGGTGCTTGATTTCCCTAAGAGTGCCCAGACACAGATGATAGAATACAAGCCTGCCAAGGTGGACTATATCCGCAGTTATGACCCGGTGCCCGATACCGATGTGGCATCCATAGAAAAGGCTGCGGCCCTCATCAACAATGCCAAGAAGCCATTCATGCTGGTGGGGCAGGGTGTAGAGCTGGGTGATGCACAGCAGGAACTCAAGGATTTCATCGAGAAGGCCGACATCCCTTGTGGCACTACGATGCTGGGTCTCTCTGCCATCCCATACAATCACCCATTGAATAAAGGTATGCTGGGCATGCATGGTAATATCGGTCCGAACGTGAATACCAACAAGTGCGATGTGTTGATAGCTGTCGGTATGCGATTCAGTGACCGTGTGACGGGCTTCCTACCCAATTATGCCAAGCAGGCCAAGATTATCCACTTCGACATCGATCCTGCAGAAATTAATAAGAACGTGAAGGTAGATGTGGCAGTCTTGGGTAATTGTAAAGATACACTGAAGAAGGTAGGTGCCCTGTTGAATCCTGCGAAGCATACCAAGTGGGTAGAGAGTTTCTCCACCTATGAGAAGTTGGAATACGATAAGGTGATACACAATGAGTTGTATCCTACGTCTGGTCCGCTCACCTATGGCGAAGTGGTAAACACTGTGGCCGAGGCTACGAAGCATGAGGCCGTATTGGTGACCGATGTAGGTCAGAACCAGCTTACTGCCTCCCGTTATTTCAAGTTGGCTAAGCAGCGCAGTATGGTTACTTCAGGAGGTTTGGGTACTATGGGCTTCGGCCTACCTGCAGCCATCGGTGCCTGCTATGGCGCACCTGGTCGCACCGTCTGCGTATTTATCGGTGACGGTGGAATGCAGATGACTATGGAAGAACTCGGCGTGGTAATGGAACATAAGGTGCCAGTTAAGGTCATCATCCTGAACAATCATTTCTTGGGCAATGTGCGCCAGTGGCAAGAATTGTTCTTCAATCGTCGCTACTCATTCACCCACATGTTGAATCCCGACTATATGAAGATTGCTGAAGCTTATGGCGTTCCTGCAAAGCGGGTACAAGAAAGGGCCGATCTGAAGTCGGCTGTGGAACAGATGTTGACAACTGACGGTCCGTTTATCCTCGAAGCCTGTGTGGCCGAGGAGGAGAATGTGTTGCCTATGACGCCTCCGGGTAGTGCTATCAGTGAAATAATGCTTGAAGCAGAGTAAAAAAAGAACGAGCTATGAAGAATTTGGATATGGATAAGAAATTATATACCATCATCGTACATTCAGAGAATGTGGCGGGTGTGCTCAACCAGGTGACGGCAGTGTTCACACGTAGGCAGATCAATATTGAGAGCCTCAATGTGTCTGCCTCTTCTATCCCAGGTGTGCATAAGTACACCATCACTGCATGGACCGATCCAGATACGATGGAGAAAGTGGCCAAGCAGATCAGTAAGAAGATAGATGTGGTGCAGTCTCAGTATTTTACCGACGATAATATCTTCCAATACGAGATAGCACTCTACAAGTTGAAGACCAGCGTCTTAGAGAGCAATAAGGAAGTGTCGAAGGTGATTCGTCGAAGTGGGGCGCGCATCGTGGAGGTGAACTCCGTCTATTCCATCTTAGTAAAAGATGGCTTGAGCTCAGAGATTACCGACTTGGACGACCAGTTGATGCAGCTCGATTGCGTCTTACAGTTTGTTCGCTCAGGACGCATAGCCGTGACCAAGAGTAGCTTCGAGCGCGTGGACGATTATCTGCTTAGGCGTCAAGCTAAGTATGAGGAATTTAAGATATGAGTGCTGAGAACAAGATAGGTACCTATCAATTCGTGGCAGAGCCATTCCATGTCGATTTCACGGGGAGGTTGACAATGGGTGTGTTGGGAAATCATCTGCTTAACGCTGCAGGCTTCCATTCTACCGAGCGTGGTTTTGGCATTGCCAAGTTGAATGAGGAGGATTATACGTGGGTGCTTTCCCGTCTCGCTATCGAACTGGATGAGATGCCTTTTCAGTATGAGCCTTTCAGCGTGGAGACATGGGTAGAGAATGTCTATCGCCTGTTCACGGATCGTAATTTTGCTGTTCTGGATAAGAATGGCAAGACATTGGGCTATGCACGCTCTGTTTGGGCGATGATAAGTACGGTTACCCGTAAACCAGCCGACTTGATGGCGATGCATAACGGGAATATCGTGGACTATATTTGTGAACGCTCTTGCC
The DNA here is from genome assembly GCA_017650045.1 of Bacteroidaceae bacterium. Classification (GTDB taxonomy): domain Bacteria; phylum Bacteroidota; class Bacteroidia; order Bacteroidales; family Bacteroidaceae; genus Bacteroides. Next base: position 65,158 of record JAGCFP010000080.1, read on the forward strand.
CGATAGAGAAGCCATCGCGCATTAAGGTGAAGAACCAGGAACCAATAGCAGCCATCACGGCCAAATATAGTGATATAGATATCAATGGGCATTTTAATAGTGTACGCTATATAGAGCATGTGCTGGATCTTTTCCCTTTAGAAAAGTTTAAGGAGAAACGTGTTCGTCGCTTCGAGATAGCCTATATGGCTGAGAGTTATTTTGGAGAACAGCTTTTGTTCTTCATGGATCAAGAAGAGGGGACCGACAGCTACGATGTAGAGGTGCGCAAGGAAAGCGGTGAAGCTGTTTGTCGCTCGAAAGTGATTTTTAGTTAAATGGAGAATTGAAGATTGAGAATTAATAACAACGAACATTAGAATTTTGAACGATGGAGCAGATATGTATGTATCATGCTCAATGTTCAATGTTCAATGCTCAATAAAAAAAGTATTTATGGCAAAAATGAATTTTGGCGGGGTAATCGAGGAAGTGGTTACCCGTGAAGAGTTTCCTTTGGAGAAAGCTCGTGAGATTTTGAAGGATGAGACACTGGCAGTGTTAGGTTATGGCATCCAGGGTCCTGGTCAGTCACTGAACCTGCGCGACAATGGTTTCAACGTGATCGTTGGTCAGCGTCCAGGTAAGAGCTACGATAAGGCCGTGGCCGATGGTTGGGTACCAGGTGAGACCCTTTTCAGCATCGAAGAGGCTTGTGATAAGGGTACAGTCATCATGTGTCTGCTCTCAGATGCAGCTGTGCTCTCTCAGTGGCCTACCATTAAGAAGTATTTGAATCCAAGCAAGACCTTGTACTTCTCTCATGGTTTCGCCATCACTTGGAGCGATCGTACTGGTGTGGTTCCTCCAGCTGATATAGATGTGATCATGGCTGCTCCTAAGGGCTCAGGTACTTCACTGCGCTCTCTCTTCTTGGAAGGCCGTGGCGTGAACGCTTCATACGCTGTTTATCAGGATGTGACGGGTAAGGCAAAGGACAAGGCGCTGGCCATCGGTATCGGCGTAGGTTCTGGCTATCTGTTCGAGACCACCTTCGAGCGTGAGGCTACCAGTGACCTGACTGGTGAGCGTGGCTCACTGATGGGTGCTATCCAGGGCTTGCTTTTGGCACAGTATGAGGTGCTGCGCGAGAATGGTCACTCTCCATCTGAAGCATTCAACGAGACCGTAGAGGAACTCACTCAGTCGCTCATGCCACTGTTCGCAGCTAAGGGTATGGACTGGATGTATGCCAACTGCTCTACCACCGCACAGCGTGGTGCACTCGACTGGATGGGCCCGTTCCACGATGCCGTTAAGCCAGTAGTTGAGAAACTTTATGCCAGTGTGAAGTCTGGTAACGAGGCACAGATTTCTATTGATAGCAATTCACAGCCTGATTATCGTGAGAAATTGAATGCCGAGCTGAAGGCTCTGCACGACAGCGAGATGTGGCGCACCGCTGAGGTGGTTCGTCAGCTCCGCCCTGAGAACGAGGCATAACTTGCCTGTGATATTATAATGGTGGGGTTACGTCCTGTTTATGGACGTAATCCCACTTTTTTATATTTCCTTCAGACTATTTTGTAATTTCTTATAGAACGGATGATGTCCTAAAGTTTGTGCATCTCCAAAGATGATAAGCTTCATGCGGGCTCGGGTAATGGCAACGTTCATACGTCTCAAGTCACGTAGGAACCCTATCTCACCTTGTTCATTGGCACGTACCAAACTGATGAGAATGACATCACGTTCCTGTCCTTGAAAACCATCTACGGTATTGATGGAAATGAGACTACGGAAAGGGCGAAAGGCAGTTGTGTTCTTTACCTTTGAGCGTAAATATTGCACCTGTGCCTTATAAGGAGAAATAATGCCGAAATCGATGCGTTCATCTAGGATACGCTTACTGCCAATACGGTCGATGTATGCCAATAAGTGCTCTAGCAGCAGGTCGGCTTCAGCCTTATTGATGCGCCCAAACGTCTCTCCCACAAATTCTTCCTTGAAATCCATCTCCGAGGTATCTACCCAACTGATGGGAGTATCCCAATCCAAAATACCCCGATGACGTACTTCTGGAGCTGCCTGAAGTTCGCCGTCATAGAACCACTCAGAAGAAAAGCGCATGATGTCTTCATGCATGCGATACTGTATCTTCAGTAGTGAAACTGCATTGGGCTTATGGGCAACAATGAGTTCCATCAAGGTACGGTCGAGTCCTTTCTTGGCAGCTTCGTAACATTTGATGGTTGGAGGCAACTGCTGATGGTCGCCTGCTAAGATCACGCGATTGGCTTTGCGGATAGCTATCCAACAAGCGGCTTCCAGAGCTTGCGCTGCTTCATCAATGAAGAGGGTACCAAAATGCCTGTGGTCTAATAAACGATGATTGCTGCTAACTAAGGTTGAAGCGATGACATGTGCTGCATCAAAGAGTTCTGCATTGATCTGTACCTCTAATGCCGTGGCACGATCACGAAGTTTTCCCAGATGATGGCGCATGCGTTCACGCTCCTCAAAGTTTCCTTTCCTGGTTTTTCCTGATAAAGCTCGAAGTTCTTTACGGATGCTCCAAAGCTCAGGATAGGAGGGATGGGCCTCAAAGCGGCGCTCATAGGTGAAGGAAAGCATCTTGTCGTTTACACGGGTAGGATTGCCGATGCGCAGTACGTTTACGCCTCGATCAACGAGCTTTTCAGAAATCCAATCCACGGCCATGTTGCTTTGTGCGCATACCAACACCTGTGGCTCTCGATGCAAGGTCTCATAGATGGCTTCAACAAGTGTCGTGGTCTTTCCCGTACCTGGAGGTCCGTGTACGATGGCCACATCTCGTGCACAGAGTACTTTGTTCACGGCGGTCTCTTGAGTAGGATTAAGCCAAGGGAATCGAACGGGATACAGTTCTCTGAAGCCAGGTTTTACAGAGCCCAATATAATCTCACGAAGTTCAGCCAGGCGATTATCCTTGGCACGAAGCACATCACCTAATGCTTCAAACATGGTACGATAGCTGGTTTCGTCAAAGAAAAGTTGTACGCCTAACCGTTCTTGTTGCTGGAGATCCATCACTGCTCCCATGCCAGGCATAGCTACTACCATACGCGTCTCATCAGCATAGCTTACAGTACCATTGAAGGAGAGGTACTTGATATCTCCATTACCGCTTTGATGGAAAAAACAGACGGGTTTACCAAATTCAAAGTTGTGCTCAATGTCGGTATCTTCTGTGCGTGTGATTTCCACAACCAACTGGTTGAGTGAGTTGTAGTAATTCCTTCCAACTGTGACGGGAAACCAACATAAGCCTCGCTTGACCTTGCGGGCAATGCCCATGGTTTCCGTTTGTCGTTGGAATTCAGCTTTTTCAAAGTCATACTCCATGCGGAGCAGCAATTGCTGCTCCTGCAAATGGAGTAGGGGACTGTTTGTCATATAGAGAGGTTTCTCAATACATCCACTAACTGACGGTCGATGTTCTTTTCATATTTGATGGCACGGCTGAATGGTACATAAACCACTTGGTCGTTCTTGATACCTACCATTACATTACGTTGACCTTCAAGTAAGGCATCAATGGCTGCTGCACCTAAGCGACTGGCAAGGATACGGTCGTGTGCCGTTGGACTTCCACCACGCTGCAAGTGTCCTAAGATGGTCACACGTACATCGTACTGTGGATACTCATTCTTCACACGTTCAGCATAGTGCATGGCTCCACCTGTTAGTTCGCTTTCTGCCACGATGACAATGCTACTGTTCTTGGACTTGCGGAAACCATTCTTAATGAATTCTTCCAACTGGTCAACTTCCGTTGCAAACTCTGGAATGATGGCAGCCTCGCAACCACCTGCAATGGCACTGTTGAGTGCAAGAAAACCAGCATCTCGTCCCATAACTTCTACGAAGAACAAACGCTCATGACTGGTGGCAGTATCGCGGATCTTATCCACACAATCCAAGATGGTATTCAGAGCTGTGTCATAACCAATGGTAGAGTCGGTTCCATAGAGGTCATTGTCGATGGTACCAGGTAAGCCAATGCAAGGAACGTCAAATTCCTTAGCAAACTGAAGCGCACCTGTCAGGGAACCGTCGCCACCAATCACAATCAAGGCATCAATTCCCTCCTTCTTCATGTTTTCATAAGCCAACTTACGACCTTCTGGAGTACGAAACTCCTTACAGCGTGCTGTTTTTAGAATCGTACCACCTTGCTGAATGATGTTACTTACATTCTGACTTTTGAACTCCTTGATCTCTCCAGTGACCAAACCCTTGTAGCCTCTGTAGATGCCTTTTACTTGTAATCCGTGATAGATTGCTGAACGCGTCACGGCGCGGATAGCTGCATTCATGCCTGGAGCATCACCTCCAGAGGTCAGAATACCGATGCATTTTACCTCACTCATATGACTATGTTATTAGTTTACTTTTATTTTGTCCTTAGTTACGCAAATCACTTTGCGAATATAAGAAAAAAGGCGATTAGTTGCTACATTTAGGCGCCTTTTTCTCCAATTTTATTTTTGATGGCATCAGAAATTTCTTCCATCAACCACTTAGGTGTGGAAGTGGCGCCACAAATTCCTATGCTGCTAACTCCTTCCAGCAACTTATCATCGATGGCTGAGGCTTGGTCGATGAAATGCGAATTGGGATTAACCAACTGACATTCGTGGAAGAGGATTTTCCCATTCGAACTTTTCATGCCTCCTACGAAGAATATCAATTCATGTGAAGCAGCAAAGCGACGGATGTTGGGAATACGGTTGGCTACTTGGCGACAGATGGTGTCATAGTACTCAAAGGTGGCATCTGGAGAGATATGTTCCTTAATGTATTCCACAATCTTACGAAATTCATCGAGCGACTTGGTGGTTTGTGAATACAGACGGATACTCTTATTGAAGTCCAGTTGCTTAGCCTCCTCCAGATGCTCTATCACGATGGCTTCTCCTTGAGTTTGGCCAACCAATCCTAAAACCTCTGCATGACCGTTTTTCCCATAGATCACCATTTGCTTGTCACGCATATCTTCCTTGTCGTACTCTTTTTTAATACGACGCTGAATGCTTAATACCACGGGACAAGTAGCATCGATAATCTGGATATTGTTACGAAGGGCAGTTGCATAGGTCTCTGGAGGTTCGCCATGTGCTCGGAGTAAGACTTTGGCATCATGAAGAAGGTTGAACTGCTCGTGATTGATGGTGATAAGCCCCATTTCCTTGAGTCGTTCCACTTCACGATTGTTATGCACAATATCTCCAAGGCAATAGAGTGTGCCTCCTTTCTGCAACTCCTCTTCTGCCTTATTGATGGCTGTCACCACTCCATGACAAAAACCCGATCCGCTGTCAATCTCAACGTTGGTCATTCTCCCACGATCTGATGATATTTCTCCAAGAGCCAAGCATTCTGTTCAGGGATAGTCAGATGGCTGTTGTCCAATACGATGGCATCTTCTGCCTGACGGAGAGGACTGACTTCACGATGTGAGTCGATGTAATCGCGTTCTTTCACATTTTGCAGAATTTCCTCAAAACTGGCTTCTTCGCCTTTCTCCTTCAGTTCCTTGAAACGGCGCTCTGCACGGATTTCCGGAGATGCAATGAGGAAAATCTTCATCTCAGCATCTGGAAAAACGGTGGTTCCAATGTCACGACCATCCATCACGATGCCCTTCTCCTGTCCCATCGCTTGCTGTTGTGCCACCATCGCAGTGCGCACAAAGTCGATGGCAGCAACAATGCTGACACGCGAGGATACCTCCATCGTACGAATCTTATCCTCTACATATACCTTATTAATATAAGTGTCAGGACGACCAGTTTGTGCATTCAGTTTGAAACTGATATGGATCTCTGGCATCAGTTCACGCAGTTTTTCCACATCCAGTTGCTCCCCTTCAAAACAATCGTTCTGCAGTGCAAAAAGGGTAACGGCGCGATACATAGCGCCACTGTCGATGTAGATATAACCAATCTCTCGTGCCAGGTCTTTTGCCATGGTACTTTTGCCACAAGAAGAGAATCCATCGATGGCTATTGTAATCTTTTTCATGTGATTTTAATTTTTAATAAATTTTTTCATGCCAAAGATAATCGTTTTTCAAAATATATCCTTATATTTGTAGCGAAAAGTGCGAATAGCACAAAATTTAAGTAGTACACACCAATTTTTAATACATATTTTATGGAAGTTAAAAAATCACCAAAGGCCGACCTGGAAGGTAAGAAAAGTACAGGTTTGCTGATCGGCTATGTTATGGTGCTGGCTATCATCTTCGCCGCCTTCGAATGGACGCAGCGCGACAGGAAGATCGATACTTCAGGCCAAGTTGCCGAAGTTGTATTTGAGGAAGAAATTGAGATTCCTATCACGGAACAACCAGAACAAGTAGCAGCTCCACCTCCACCAGAGGCTCCTTCTATTGCAGAGACTCTGACCATTGTGGACGATGACTCTGACGTTCAGCAGTCTGCTATCCTCTCTTCTGAGGAAACAGGTGAGCAGGTTGAAATCAAGTATACTCCAACCGTTGCTGTGGCTGAGGAAGAAGAAGACGTTGTAGACGAGCAGGAAATCTTCGAAATCGTAGAGGAACCTACTACATTCCCTGGCGGTGATGCCGCTTTGATGCAGTGGCTGTCAAAGAATATCAAGTATCCTGCTATTGCACAGGAGAATGGTACTCAGGGTCGTGTAACTGTACGTTTCGTTGTTGAGCGCGACGGTTCTGTAAGTAACGCAGAAGTTATCCGTGGTGTGGATCCTTATCTTGACAAAGAGGCTCTCCGCGTGGTGAACTCTATGCCAAAGTGGAATCCAGGTAAGCAGCGTGGTAAAGCTGTGCGTACTCGCTTTACTTTGCCTGTTACCTTCCGTCTGCAGTAATACGATGCAGAAAGTTAAAAAAAGAGGCTGCTTTCGAGCAGCCTTTTTTTTCTAACTAGAGAAAAATATTTTCCTAGTTAGGAAAAAAGTTTTTCCTCACGTAGTAGTAAAAAATCCTATGATGTATACTTCCGCCCAGTTACAAGAGATGTACCAAGGTTGGCTTGAAACCCTGGTACTGAACAGAAATCCACAGTCGCTTTATGAACCAGTGAAATATGTGCTTTCCATAGGAGGGAAGCGCCTTCGTCCAGTCTTGATGCTTTTGGCTTACAATCTGTTTAAGGACGATGTGGAAAGAGTTAAACCTCAGGCATTGGGTATTGAGATTTATCACAATTTTACTTTGCTTCATGACGATCTGATGGATAAGGCTGATGTGCGTAGAGGACATCCTACCGTACATAAGCGTTGGGACGACAATACTGCCATCCTCTCTGGAGATGCTATGACTGTCTTGGCATATCAACAGATGGAGCAATGTGACGAGAAACATTTTTCAAAAGTGATTAAGCTTTTCAATCGGACGGCCATAGAGATTTGTGAAGGTCAGCAATACGACATGGACTTTGAGAGTCGCCTTGATGTTACTGAAGCTGAATACATGGAAATGATTCGTCTGAAGACTTCTGTATTACTTGCTGCTAGCCTTAAGATCGGCGCCATCCTTGCAGATGCTTCAGAGAAAGATGCAGATTTGCTTTATGACTTTGGTATCTGTTTGGGATTGGCTTTCCAACTGAAGGACGACTTACTGGATGTTTATGGAGACCCTAAGGTGTTCGGCAAGAAGATCGGTGGAGATATCTTATGCAATAAAAAGACTTTCTTGCTTATCAAGGCTCTGGAACTGGCCAATGACTTGCAGCGTCAGGAACTCTATCACTGGATAGAAATGAAGAAATTCTCTGCAGCGGAGAAAATCAATGCCGTTACCACCTTATATAATATAGTGGGTGTGAATGGCATTACACAGAAGCTTATCGAGGATTATTCAGCAAAGGCTTCAGCCTTATTGGATGAGGTTTCTGTTTCAGATGAACGGAAGGAAGCCCTCAGAAAACTCATGGATGGATTGAAAGTGAGGAAGGTCTGAATGTTTCCCTATATTGACACCCATTCGCACCTTTTCTTAGAAGAGTTTGATGAAGATCGCAAGGAGGTGGTTGCTCGTGCCAAAGAGGCAGGAGTCTCTTGTATTTTCATGCCAGATATCGATAGTTCTACTCATCAGCGACTTATGAATATGTGCGATGACTATCCCGATTATTGTTTCCCTTTGGTGGGACTGCATCCGGAATCTGTCAACGAACATTATGAAAAGGAACTGGAGTTTGTCCGTAGAGCGCTGGAGGAGCATTGCCATCGTTTTATTGGCATTGGAGAGATAGGCATTGACCTCTATTGGGATGCAACCTATAAAAAAGAGCAGGAAGTGGCATTTCAAAAGCAGGTGGCATGGGCGTTGGAGTTTGAACTACCCATTGTGGTACATTGCCGTAATGCTTTCGATTCTATCTATGAGGTTTTGCGTCAATTTGATGTTCAGAAATTGAAGGGCATTTTCCACTGCTTTTCCGCTGGTGAAGGAGAGACAGAACGCATGCTGGAATTCCCGCATTTCTTATTGGGTATCAATGGCATTGTTACTTTCAAGAAATCACCTCTTCCAGAGGTGCTGAAAAGCATTCCTTTGGAACGCATTGTAGTGGAAACGGACGCCCCTTATCTGGCACCCGTTCCAAAACGAGGCAAACGTAATGAAAGTGCCTTTGTCTTCTATACCTTACAGAAGGTTGCCGAGATATATGGCCTTACTTTGGATGAGGCGGCAAAGAAAACAACAGAAAATGTACTTCGGGTATTCAATTTGCCAACAAATATATGGCTGAGAAATTAATTTTTATTAATTTTGGCCATTGAAACGAGATTAACTGCAAATTATTCTTCATCAATCCAAAAAAAAAGAATATATTTGTAGCTGAAACTTATGGTAGGCTCGCAAATTTTTTGTAATTTGCGCCCGATTTCAGATGCTGTACCTCTTGGAGAGATGCTCGAGTGGTTGAAGAGGCACGCCTGGAAAGCGTGTATACTCCAAAAGGGTATCGGGGGTTCGAATCCCCCTCTCTCCGCAAGGAGTAAACATAGAAAAGAACAAAAATTAATGAGAAACAATATTTTTTATTTACTAATTATTTAATCTTAAAATTTAAACACACAATGAAAAAGTTATTTGCAATTGTTGCTTTAATTGGAGCCATGACTTTCGGCTCAACTCAAGTGGCTCAGGCTCAGGACGCTGAAGGCACTAGTCTGCACAAGTCATTGAAGACAAAGTACATCGAAGGTTCTGCTTCCTTCATGTCATTGGTTGCTATCGCATTGGTAATTGGTCTCGCATTCTGTATCGAGCGTATTATCTATCTGGGACTTGCTGAAATCAACACCAAGAAGTTCGTTGGTCAGATCGAAGAGTGCTTGGAAAGAGGTGATGTTGAGGGTGCTAAGGATATCGCACGCAACACTCGTGGTCCTATTGCTTCTATCTACTATCAGGGTCTGATGAGAATCGACCAGGGTCTTGACACTGTAGAGCGTTCAGTTGTTTCTTACGGTGGTGTTCAGGCTGGTTATCTTGAGAAAGGCTGCTCTTGGATTACATTGTTCATTGCCATGTCTCCTTCTCTGGGATTCTTGGGAACTGTGATCGGTATGGTGCAGGCATTCGATAAGATCCAGCAGGTTGGTGATATCAGCCCTACAGTTGTGGCTGGTGGTATGAAAGTGGCATTGATCACTACTATCTTCGGTATTATCGTAGCATTGATTCTTCAGGTATTCTATAACTACATCCTGTCTAAGATTGAGTCAATCACCAGTGACATGGAAGATTCTTCAGTTACACTGCTTGACCTCATCACAAAGTACAACCTGAAATATAAGAAATAATCATTCTTACATTTCCTGATTGTTAATTTTAAAATCTTAAGAAAGGAAAAGTTATGGGTAAAATTAGAATACAAAAGGTATCAGGCGCAGTATTTGCAGCTCTTATTTTGCTGTCTATTTGCGTATTCTGCCTGTTCTTCTTCGGTGGTGACACCCCAGAGGCAGAGCGCTTGGTAGCTGACACATCCATGTGGGAACCTAAGCAGACAAATGCTGTTCTCTTCTGGATGTACTTTTTGGCTGCCTTGACAATTTTGGTTACATTGATCACTGCTCTTTATCAGTTCTTCAGCGAGCTGAAGCACGATCCAAAGGGTGCATTGATGTCATTGGTTGGTATTATTCTGCTCATCGTTCTGTTGGGTGTAACTTATGCTATCGGCAACGGTACTCCACTGAACATGGTTGGTTATGAAGGCACAGAGAACGTTCCATTCTGGCTGAAGATATCGGATATGTTCCTTTATACTATTTACTTTATGATTGCATTGATGCTGTTGCTGATGCTCGGCTTTGCAATTCGTAAAAGATTCATCTAAAAACTGAGAGGAAATAATTATGGCAAAAAAAGGTAAAAGAGAAGTTCCCGAGCTTAATTCAAGCTCAACGGCGGATATTTCCTTCATTTTGCTGATTTTCTTCTTGATCACTACTTCTATGGATACTGATCAGGGTCTGGCACGTCGTTTGCCACCTCCTCCAGAGCAGAACCAGAATAATGATGATATTAAGTTGAAAGAGCGTAACGTATTGACCGTCTTCCTCAACTTCCAAGACCAGTTGATGTGTGGTGGTGAATATATCTCAGTAGATCAGTTACGTGCTAAAGCAAAGGAATTTATCGCCAATCCAACTGACGACCCAAAGATGCCTGAGAAAACTCAGATCGAGGTGCCGTTATTTGGTCCTACAATGGTAACAACTAATCACGTGGTTTCACTGCGATGCGACCGAGGTTCTTCTTACAATGCATACATCCTTGTACAGAATGAACTTGTAGCTGCATACAATGAGCTTCGTGACGAACTTGGTAATTCAAAATTCGGTAAGCCTTATGCTGAATGCGATGAAGTTCAGCAGGAGTCTATCCGTCAGATTTATCCTCAGAATATTTCAGAGGCTGAACCTAAAAAGTATGGAGATAAGTAAGTATGGGAAAATTTAATAAAACCGGTGGCCGTTCAATGCCAAAGTTGAACACCTCATCTCTGCCTGACTTGATCTTCTCTCTGTTGTTCTTCTTCATGATGGTAACCACCATGCGTGAGGTGACATTGAAGGTTCAGTTTAAGGCTCCTCAAGGGACTGAGTTAGAGAAGCTCGAGAAGAAGTCATTGGTGACTTTCATCTACGTGGGCGTTCCTACAGCAGAGTTCCAGAAGCAGTTGGGTAGCGAGTCTCGTATTCAGCTCAACGACAGCTTTGCTGAGGTTTCTGAAATTCAGGATTACATCATCGGTGAGCGTGCCAGTATGAAGGAGGAGGATCAGCCTCAGATGACTGTTTCTCTGAAAGTGGACCGTGATACGAAGATGGGTATCGTGACAGATATAAAGGAAGCACTTCGAAGGGCTTATGCTTTGAAGATTAACTATTCAGCTGCTAGAAAGCAGTAATTAGTTGATGTCATATTAAGAAAGGGTCATTGATATCAATGACCCTTTCTTTTTGTCCTTGTAACAGGCTTAGGCTATTTGGTATAGAAATCTATCAGTTCACTTAATGCGTGTTGGCAAACCTTGCAGAATGTTGGATAATGATTGGTGCGCATCCGACAGTTGAACGCTCCTCTGTAGATTCCCTTGCTTGAGTAAGCACCCCCTTCATACACACCAATTTCACGATTGTCCGTTGGATCAGTAGGGATGGGTGTATTGGTAGGCAGTAACTTTTTCCACTTGCTGTCGAAATCTACTAAGGTAGTTACATTCTGCTCCCAAGGCTCCACATGGGTAGGATAAGTATCTGTCATCACATCATTGTCATAGAAATACTCATCGGCAAGACCTCCGAAGCTATGTCCAAATTCATGAACAACTACAGGCATGAAGTCTGGATGATGCGCTGCTGTCAGTGTCAGTGAGTTATAGATACCTCCGCCACCATATTCCTCTGTATTGGCCAAAATGATGATATGCTCGTAGGGAATACCCGCTAACGCATCGTGAATGGATTTCATGCGGGTGGTGGTAAGATACCTGTCGGAATAGAATGTGCTGAAGTGGGAGAGGAAGGCCGTTCTTTTCCAATCGTTAAGTCTAGGTATGCTTACTCCACTGTCTAAAGAAGGAGTATGTACTGCCACAAAGTTAAAGCGCTCTTGCATACTCTTGAAAGGCTCATGGTTGAACATACTTTCAACAGCTAGTTCCGCATCATGGTAGAATGTTTCCATTTCTTGCTCTGTATAGCCCTCTGCCAGGATAGCCACATCGATACACTTCTCTGGACTTCCTCCTTGGTGTATATATTTATAAGGTGTCACATGATTCACGCCTTTTTGTTGGATAAGAATGTCCGTGGGGTCGACTAAGTGTTTCATCGTAGCATTCACTTCCCGATCGTACCCGAAGAGAACTACCTCTACTTCCACCGTTCTCTTTGGAAAAGGAACTAAGAAGGTGTTCTCAAAACCTTTGGTGACAGTCTTTGCTTCATCCGTCTGCAGCCATTCTTGAAAGAGTGTAGAGAAAGAAGTCTTGTAGATGATTTGTTGCGAGGTACTGTCTCTGACAATGATTTGCCCATTACCTTCCAATGGTAACTCTGCTAACTTGGTTTTTCTTCCTGCCCAACTAGGAAGAGCGGATAGCCCATCTAAACTGATTACCTGATTTTGGACATTGCCATTGAAAATATAGTCCAATCGCAATGTCTTGTTTTCGAAATAGTCGTCAAAATTCTGTGCAGCAACAGAAATGCTAAACCCGACAGTTAGTAAAATAAGAAGTAGCTTTTTCATCACGTTTTATATTGATTTATTTCTCAAAGATACGATATTATGGGCACTTTATCATGCATTTGGAAATTATTTCTTTCAGTTTGTTAGTTTAATGAGAAATTTTCAATAACTTTGTTGACGTGAAAGGTTGAAAATATATAAAACTAATTCTGATATAATTAAAATTTATGGGACACCATCAGTTAGATGCTCTTGATGAGCAGATTTTGAAAATGATTGCCACCAATGCTCGTATTCCATTTCTTGAAGTGGCTAGAGTTTGCAATGTGTCGGGTGCAGCAATCCACCAGCGTATTCAGAAACTGACCGCCCTTGGCGTTTTGAAAGGTTCACAGTTTGTGATTAATCCTGAGAAGGTGGGTTTTGAGACTTGTGCATACATCGGTCTGTATTTGAAAGATCCTTCTTCGTTCGAAGAGGTAACAAAAGCATTGGAATCTATTCCAGAAGTGGTGGAATGCCACTTTACTACGGGTAAATACGATATGTTTATCAAGCTTTATGCTCGCAACAACCATCATCTGCTGAGCATCATTCACGATAAGCTGCAGCCATTGAATTTGGCACGCACTGAAACGTTGATTTCTTTCCACGAAGCTTTGAGGCGTCAGATGCCTATCGACCTTCACCCTTCCGAGGAAGGAGATGAATCAGTAGATGCTATGCCAGATGTGGATATGGTTACTGAATGATTACATCTCCTTTCGTAGTTTACAAAAGCAAAGTTGCAGGGATGTTTCTCATCTGCTTGATGAAACTCCCTGCTTTTTTCTTCCCATATTTCTGGATCAATAGAAGGGAAGAAGGCATCAGCCTCAGGGGCACTGTCTTCTATCAGTGTCATGCAAAGTTCGTCAGCAAGAGGCATCGCTTGTCTATACACACTGGCCCCTCCGATGATATAAACCTTCTCATCTTCGCTGCAATTAGCTAAGGCTTCTTTTAGGGAGTGGAATACTTCAGCTCCTGGATATGCTAAATCCTTTCGGGTAGAAATGACTATATTCCGACGGTTAGGTAGTGCTCCTTTGGGCAGTGATTCGAATGTCTTTCTTCCCATGACGATGGTATGTCCTGTGGTCAGCGTCTTGAAATGCTTCAAGTCGGCAGGAAGGTAAAACAGCAACTGGTTCTTGAAACCAAGTGCGTTGTTCTGATCGATGGCAGCGATAATAGAGATCATGTTTTTCTTATGTTATACAGCGACTGTACCAGCAATGTGTGGCCAAGGGTTATAATCGCTCAGTTCAAAGTCTTCATAATGGAAGCTGAAGATATCCTTCACATCAGGATTGATTTTCATTTTTGGCAAGGCACGAGGCTCACGACTAAGTTGCAGTTTCACTTGTTCCAAATGGTTGGTATAGATGTGAGCATCGCCAAAGGTATGAACGAAGTCGCCTGCTTTCAATCCTGTCACTTGTGCCATCATCATAAGCAGCAGAGCATAGGAAGCAATGTTGAAAGGCACACCTAAAAAGAGATCGGCACTGCGCTGATAAAGTTGCAGGCTCAGTTTGTCATTTGCCACATAGAATTGGAAGATGGTGTGGCAAGGAGGCAGAGCCATCTTGTTTACTTCAGCTACGTTCCAAGCGCTTACGATCATGCGACGGGAGTCTGGATGGTCCTTGATGGTATCTACCACTTGCTTTATCTGGTCAATGGACTTACCGTTATAATCGGGCCATGCACGCCATTGGTGGCCATAGACTGGTCCCAACTCTCCATGCTCGTCTGCCCATTCATTCCATATGCGCACACCATGTTCTTGGAGATAATGCACATTCGTATCTCCTTTCAGAAACCAAAGCAACTCATAGATGATGGATTTCAGATGTAGCTTCTTAGTAGTAAGCAGAGGAAAACCATCCTCCAAGTTGAACCTCATCTGATGTCCGAAAACACTGATGGTTCCAGTACCAGTGCGATCTTCCTTACGCGCACCCTCATCCAGTACCCGTTGCAATAAGTCTAAGTATTGTTTCATAATCCTTTGATTTGCTTGTAAAGATAGTAAAATTTCCAATTATAAGAAAGGTGTAAGCAAATTTCCAAACCAACCAGAAAATTTTTTCCAACCAGATTTCTCTTTCCAATAGTCGGGTGTCATCTTCGTACAGTTCTCCAAATCGTTCTCAAAAAGATCTGTCAGTTGCTTGGTGACCTGTTTGTCGAAGATGAACGCATTGGTCTCATAGTCGTAACGCAAACTTCTACTGTCAAGATTGGCTGTTCCCACAGTGCAGAAGTCGTCGTCTATCATCATCACCTTGGAGTGATGGAACCCCCCATTGAACAGATAGATGTTGGCACCACGCTTCATCAGTTTGTGTGCCACATGTTCTGCCACATCAGGAGTGAAGGGGATATCCGACTTTGCGGGCAACATGATTTGCACATCAATGCCTCGCTTGATGGCTTTCTTCAAGGCCTTTCTTACCAAGTGGGTAGGTACGAAGTAGGGATTGATAATCTGTATCTTTTCCTGTGCTACATCGATGGCCTTGGCGTATGCCCTGCGTATGTGCTTAGGCGTCTTTCTGGGAGCACGATCCACGATGGCCATCGTAGTATTCATACTGTTGGGCCATGTGTCAGGCTTGTAATAGAACTCCTCTCCACCCACTTGCTGTTTGGTTTCCTTGTTCCATGTAATGAGAAAAATGTCTTGGAGTTTAGCTACGGCCTCACCCTCTATGCGCATATGAATATCGTGCCAGGCTCCAATGCCTTCCAATCCGTTAACATAGTAATCTGCGATGTTCATACCCCCTGTATATCCCACTTTCCCATCAATTACCACGATTTTTCGATGGTCGCGTGGTACGATGTGGTTTACCCATGGAAAGACGATAGGGTCAAACTTTACCAGTTCAATACCCTTCTCGCGGATAGCCTTCATGTGGTTACGTTTCAGCGGTTGGTTATTGCTGGAGTTTCCGAAGGCATCGAACATGGCGCGTACTTTCACGCCTTCCTTCACTTTTTCTCCCAGAATGTCGAAGGTGAGACTGGCGATGGAATCATTTCTGAAGTTGAAATACTCCAAGTTGATGTGATTCTTTGCTTCTTTGATATGGGCAAAAAGGTCCTCGAATTTGTCGTGTCCGTTGAAGAAAAGTTCCACTTTATTATGGGTGGTGATTTCTACTCCTATGTCAGTGAGATACTGACGCATGAGCGCATTGCTCAAGGGTTGCTGCGCATATGCACACCATCCACCTATAAGAAGTAGAACAATTAAGAGATTTCTTTTCACCTTTTCAAACTAATTTTGCATGCAAAAATATAATATTTGCAGCAAATATCAAAGGTGGAACCACACTAATCTGTCATCTCTGCCAATTTTCCATATCCCAAGAACAGCAATACCAGAGCGGCTACTACCACTGTCCAAGGCTCTATGCCATGAAGGGTAGAGAAGTTGCCTGCGAAAGAAATGTTCTGGAACACCTCACGCAGTGCACTTCCTATCAGTGTCAATCCGCCTTGGAAGTAGAAGATGGCTACTGCCAACACCAGCGTCAGCGCAGAGAGTATGAAGCTCAGTACCTGTGCCTTGTGTTCAGGTAGGCGATTCATCACGCGACGCGAGAAGCCGTTGTCTGCTATCTCCTGTTTGTTCGCTTGTAGGAATTCCTTCAGTAATATGTCGTCCTTATCTACCATATCCATTTTGTTTTAAGTATCGAGCCATCTTCTCTTTACCACGGCTCAAGTGGCTTTTCACTGTACCAGAGGGACATCCTGTGATACCAGCGATCTTATCTATGCTTAGTTCTTCCATATAGAAAAGAGTGATGCAGGTACGTTCTATCTCTTTCAATTTATTTAAAGCCTGATAGACGTCTGCTTTCTGTCCGAAGTCTTCTTGTTCAGTGCTCAGTTCGATGTTGGTACTGGCACCTTCCAGATCTTCAGTCTGTTTCACGCTGCGAATATAATCATAAAAAACGTTATATGCAATACGATAGAGCCATGTAGAGAAATTGGCCAGGTTCCTGAAGGACGCCAGATTAGTGTACGCCTTCAGGAACGTGTCTTGTGCCAGGTCATCGCTTAGCTCCTTGTCTCCGCAAGTCAGGTTCAGGAAGAATCGTCTGATGGGCGATTGGTACTTCTTTACCAACTTGTCGAATGCGCGGGTATTGTGCGTCAGCAGTACCTGTGTGACCAATGCTATGTCGCTCAGTTGCTCCATGTGCAGCCTTTGCTTTTTAGTTTACTTCTTCAACGTCAACGGTTTCTACATCGTCAGGAGATTGCTGATTTTTCAGCCTCTCCACTTCTTCCTTAAGTTTACGCATCTCCACAGTGTCTTCAGTCTCTTTGGTTCTGCGGGCAATGATGTATTGTGACAAGCCATTGGCCAATACGATCAATCCGATGCAAGCCAGTCCGAAGCTGTCAGTCAGTGCCCAGAAGAAGACGGTGAGAGCTGCACCTAAGCACATGTTCTTGATGCCTTTACTCTCCATGTCGCTGAGGCCGCGTACAGATTCCTCCAGATCTGCAGGAAGAGGCTCACCCTTTTCTATCATCTTGGCAGCCAGTTCATACTTCGCCTTGCGATTCTTGTGGCGATAGTAGAAGATGAGGGCGATGATGAGAAGCGGACCTACGAAGAGGGCTAAGATGCAGATAATGGAAACTAAGATGAAGCCTCCACTAGTTATGAACGCAAATACTTTCTCCATATCCGACTCATCATCATCGTTGTGACTTCTGCTTGACACACTGTTTACAGAAGTGCCGATAGGGTAGCGGGTAATGCTCAGTGTATCCACCTCCGCCTTTCCATTACGCATGGTGTCGTTTACCTCGATCACCAGTCGTTCATTAGTGATGCTGTCAGTTCTGTACACCACTCTTTGCTTTGCATTTGTCACCATGCACACAGTGAGCAAGGCAACCATAAATAAAACCACTCTTTTCATATCTAACTCCTTTTCTATATTATTAATACTCTAAATTCTAAACTCTAAACTCTCATTTTTACTCATTAGACGCACCTATTTTGCATTTGGTTGCAAATCTCGGCATTTTTTTTTTATTTTTTTGTTCATTTGAAAAAATAGATTTATATTTGCATCGTCCTAAACCATAAATTTTTCTCAGTGCTGGTCTATATTTTATTATTAGAAAGAACAACGCAGAGGATATAGGTGGGTGGGATTAACATAAGAGAGGCGTTTACTTGACGCTTTGTTTTGACGAACTGGAATCTAGCAAATTCATCTCGAAGTCTGAAACAAAGTAACAGTAGATGTTCATTTTAATATGCTAATACGCTAAATCATTACGCTCTTCTGTGGTAAGAGTGTATTTGCGTATACATATTAAGCGTGGGCTTCTGCGTTGTTCGTTCTGATTTCGGTGGGCAGTGCTAGAGCCTCAGTTCGTAGGACGAGCGGATGCACGATTCCTACGCTTTTCTTTTTTATAACCAATCAAGCTTACACATTGGGGAATCAGTAGGCATTTGAGACAATTGATGAAACGTGTCTTCAATAAGCCAGTGTGGTACTACATTCCTGTAGAAGGGGTGGAGCCCACTACGCTTGCATCCCTTTCTGACGAGGAACTGCTCCAAGTGCTGGAGCGCAGCAAGCAACGTGAAGACCAGAAAGTCTATCAAGTGAATCCCAACTTTATCATGACGCAAGTGGCAGACGAGTGGTTAGTCGTACCCACAGGTGAGATGGC
>JAGCFP010000081.1 GCA_017650045.1 Bacteroidaceae bacterium
AAACTCCAAAGTCACTGTATATGTTTCCGGATGCTCCGTTGGAATATTGTACATGGCATCTATCATAATCGCCTCTACAATAGAACGCAAGCCACGGGCACCTACCTTAACTTCAATAGCTTTATCCACGATATAGTCGAAGACCCCATCTTCAAAAGACAGCTTTACGCCATCCATTTCAAAGAGCTTGACATACTGTTTGATAACCGAGTTTTTAGGTTCAGTGAGGATTCTACGCAGAGCGTCTCTATCCAATGGATTCAGGTAAGTAAGGATAGGTAAACGGCCAATGATTTCTGGTATAAGCCCATAAGCCTTCAAATCCATCGGTGCAATATACTGTAGTAAGTTATTCTTATCTATACGACCATTCTTTTCTCCTGAGAGGAAACCTACCACATGAGTATTCAGGCGTTGTGCTATCTTCTTCTCAATGCCATCGAATGCTCCACCACAAATAAAGAGGATGTTCTTGGTATCCACAGGTATCATCTTCTGTTCAGGATGCTTTCTGCCACCATAAGGAGGGACATTCACTACAGAGCCTTCAAGGAGCTTGAGCAAGCCTTGCTGTACACCTTCACCACTAACATCGCGAGTGATTGAAGGATTGTCGCTCTTACGGGCAATCTTATCAATCTCATCGATGAACACGATGCCTCTTTCTGCTTCCTCTACCTTATAATCACACTCTTGAAGCAGGCGACTGAGAATACTCTCAATGTCCTCTCCCACATATCCGGCCTCAGTAAGCACGGTGGCATCGACGATGGTGAAAGGTACTTTCAACATCTTGGCGATGGTACGCGCCAGCAATGTCTTTCCCGTTCCAGTGCTACCCACCATGATAATGTTCGACTTCTCTATCTCAACATCATCCCCATGGTCCTTTTGGAGCAATCGTTTGTAGTGGTTATAAACCGATACGGCCAAGAAACGCTTGGCATCATCCTGCCCTATCACATACTGGTCAAGGAATGCCTTTATTTCCTTAGGTTTAGGAAGTTCATCCATGGTCAGGCCCAAGCCTTTACCCTTACGTGAAGCTTTCAGGGCTTCTTCTGTGATTTCATAAGCCTGACGGGCACAACTATCACAGATAAAGCCATTCAAGCCCGTAATAAGCAGTCCGACTTCACTCTCAGAACGACCACAAAAACTACAACGATTCTTTCCTTTCTTTGAATCTGCCATAATTTACTTCTTCTTCAGCACTTCATCCACCATACCATATTCCTTGGCTTCTTCTGCAGTCATCCAGTAGTTACGGTCAGAATCTGCCCAAACTTTATCAAATGGAGTATGTGAATGGTCGGCAATGATGGTATAGAGTTCCTTCTTATACTTCTGTATTTCGCGAGCCTCAATCTCAATGTCGGAAGCTTGTCCCTGAACGCCTCCCAATGGCTGATGAATCATCACACGGGAGTGAGGCAATGCGTAGCGCTTACCTTCCTTACCGGCTACAAGCAATACCGCAGCCATACTGGCAGCCATGCCTGTACAGATAGTAGAAACCTCACTGCTTATGAACTGCATGGTATCATAAATGCCCAAGCCTGCAGTCACAGACCCACCAGGAGAATTGATGTAAATGGAGATATCTTTCTCAGGATCGGCCTGATCCAGATAAAGCAACTGTGCCTGAAGGGTATTTGCGGTATAATCATCAATTTGGGTTCCAAGGAAAATAACGCGATCCATCATCAGACGAGAGAACACGTCGAGCTGAGTGACGTTTAGTTGTCTTTCTTCCAGAATATAAGGATTCAAATATCCATTCTGATAACGTATAATATCATTGAGCGCCATACTGTTAATGCCAAGGTGCCCTGTGGCAAATTTTCTAAAATCATCCATCATAGATAAACTGTATTTATTATCTCGGGCAAGTTGCATTACTTGCCGCTTTATTGGTTTGCAAAATAAATAAAAAAAACGATTCATACAAAAAAACACAGAGTTTTCTGTGAAAAAACTCTGTGTCTATTCTTTAATAGAAGATCCTGGAATCTATTTCTGTTTCAGCAATGATATTGCTTTAGGCTTCGAACAACTTATTGAAGTCTTCTGCAGAGATAGCCTTCTTCTTCAACGTTACCTGTGGCTTCAGCACGGCGGTAAGTTTATTCTCAACTACGCGGTTGAAGAGGTTTTCTACGGTCTCACGCTTCTTAAGCATGTCTTGAGCATAATTGTTGATCAGTTCTTCTGGAATATTCATCATACCATACTGAGCAAACTGAGCGCGGGTTGACTCCTTGGCTGCCTCTGTGATCTCGGCGTTCTCCACCTTTATATTATTAGCGGCGATAAGGCGGTCGCGGATAAGCTGCCATTTCAGTTCCTCAATGCTCTGCTGGAAATTATCCTCAATGAACTTATCATCCTTGTCAGAATTATTGGCCTTCATGATACGCTTCAGAAGCGTCTCTGAGAACTCCAGATTACCTACCTTCTTCAGCAGATACTCACGCATATCGAGCATGAAGCGATAGTCTGAATTCTGGGCAAACTGAGAAGCAATGGTTTCCTTCACCTTGGCACGGAACTCCTCTTCGGTCTTCACCACGCCTGGACCATATACATTGTCAAAGATGTCCTGATTCAGTTCACCTGGAACGAAGCGGGTGATTTCCTCTACCTGATAACTGAAGTCCGACTTCATATCGGCCACGGCCTTCTTATCAATCTTAAGGAGTGAAGCCAACTCTGCCTCATTGCCGTCCCATGCTGTATAAGGATTGAATACCAATACATCGTTTACCTTAGCCTCCTTGAAGATGGCCTTCTGCTCATCGTTCTTCATATAAGTAGGCATCATCACAGCACCTTCTACCTGAATGCCACCTTCCTTCACGCTGCCTTTCTCATCGAGTTCAGCAAGCAGACCTTTCATTACATCATTGTCCTGATAAGCATCTACCTTCTCATACTTACCATTACGGTCGGCAAACGACTTCACCTGCTGGTCCACCATCTCTTCGGTCACGTCCACGTCATAGTAGGTCACCTTGTCATCCTTGCCTACGCTTACCTCAAACTGAGGAGACAGGGCCAGGTCGAACATGAACACGAAAGGCTCGTCGGTCTTCTCCAGATCTATCTGCTGCTGGCTCTCGTTAGGGAGTGGCTCACCCAGAATCTGGATCTTGTTTTCCTGTATATACTTATTTACTGTATCGCCCAGTATCTTATTAACCTCATCGACCAATACAGACTTTCCTACCATCTTCTTGATAAGACCCATAGGTGCCATGCCCTTACGGAAACCTGGCAACTGGGCAGTTTTCCGGTAGTTCTTCAATGTCTTTTCTACATTCTCTTCGTAATCTGCTTTCTCAAGCGTCACTGTAAGCAATGCGCTTACCTTGTCATTGTTTTGTAATGAAACGTTCATTCTGACGAATTATTTATTGATTTATTATTAGCTTAATCCATGGCATTCACGCCATTTAGGGCGCAAAAGTAGTAAGTTTCTTTCAATATTCAAAATAATAGTTACCCAAAAAGATTTAATCGGCGACGTTTTCTGGGGATTGTGCTGCCTACGGTTCCACTGGAGCAGTTTCAGCATCTGGAGTTTCTGCTGCCTGTGGTTCCACTGGAGCTGTCTCAGCATCTGGAGATTGTGGTTCCTGAGGTTTCACCTGAGCCATCTCAGCATCTGGAGTTTGTGGTTCTTGCGGTTCCACGTGCAATACCTCTGCAGGGGCATGGGCATCGCCCTGTTCCAACTGGA
This sequence comes from Bacteroidaceae bacterium, assembly GCA_017650045.1. Classification (GTDB taxonomy): domain Bacteria; phylum Bacteroidota; class Bacteroidia; order Bacteroidales; family Bacteroidaceae; genus Bacteroides. Next base: position 3,743 of record JAGCFP010000081.1, read on the forward strand.
AGGCCTTGCGACGGAGCACGAAACTATTGCTGAGGTACTTCTCTCGCACCACCTGGTTGGAAGCCAGTTCCTCGGGAGTTCCCTGGAAAAGGATGCGGCCTTCGAACAGCAGGTAGGCACGGTCGGTGATGCTGAGTGTTTCCTGCACGTTGTGGTCAGTGATCAGGATACCGATGTTCTTGTACTTCAAGCGCCAAACAATCTGCTGGATGTCTTCCACCGCGATGGGATCTACACCGGCAAAGGGCTCGTCGAGCATGATGAACTTAGGGTCTATGGCCAGACAGCGGGCTATCTCCGTGCGACGGCGTTCGCCACCCGAGAGCTGGTTACCCTTGTTCTTGCGCACCTTCTGCAGACGGAACTCGGCAATGAGGCTCTCCAGTTTCTCCTTCTGATACTCACGGGGCTTGTCGGTCATCTCCAGTACAGAAATGATGTTGTCCTCCACACTCATCTGGCGGAAAACCGAGGCCTCCTGGGGCAGATAGCCTATGCCGGCCTGAGCACGCTTATACATGGGGAACTTAGTGATCTCCTCATCATTGAGGAAGATGCGCCCCTCGTTGGCCTCTATCAGGCCCACGGTCATATAGAAAGAGGTGGTCTTGCCGGCACCGTTGGGGCCCAGCAGTCCCACTATCTCGCCCTGCTTCACGTCTATAGACACGTGGTTCACCACCGTGCGCTTGCCGTATTTCTTTACCAAATCTTCCGTGCGCAGCACCATTCTGTTGTCTTCCATAATCATCTCAATGCATTTATTTCGTGCAAAAGTAGCAAAATATGTCGAAAAGGTATAACTTTGTGCCAAAATAGTTTCAAACAGATGATTTCAAAGGCACTAAATACCTTCGGGAACTACCTCGTGCTCATGGGCAAGGTCTTCACCAAGCCTGAGCGCTGGCGGATGTTCTTTAAGCAGTATGTCAGGGAGATAGAGCAACTGGGTGTGAACTCCACGTTCATCGTGATGCTTATCTCACTCTTCATAGGTGCCGTGATCACCATCCAGTTCAAGCTGAACATTGAGAGCGTATTCATGCCCCGCTGGACCGTGGGCTATGCCACGCGTGAGATCATGCTGCTGGAGTTCTCTTCTGCCATCATGTGCCTGATACTGGCTGGCAAGGTGGGCAGTAACATTGCCTCAGAGCTGGGCACCATGCGCGTCACCCAGCAGATAGATGCCCTGGAGATCATGGGCGTGAACCCTGCCAACTACCTGATACTGCCTAAGATTGCCGCCTTCATCACTGCCATCCCCATCATGGTGACGTTCAGCATCTTTGCCGCAGTGGTGGGCGCCTTCTGCACCTGCTGGTTCGGGGGCATCATGAGTGCTGAGGACCTGCAGTACGGATTGCAGTACGACTTTGTGGAGTGGTTCGTCTGGAGCGGCTACATCAAGTCGTTCGTCTTCGCATTCCTCATCTCCAGCGTGTCGGCCTTCTTCGGCTACACGGTGAAGGGAGGCTCCATAGAGGTGGGCAAGGCCAGCACAGATGCCGTGGTGTGCAGCAGCGTGCTCATACTCTTCTCTGATTTGATAATGACCCGACTAATGGCCTGACCCATGATAGAGCTGAAGCATATATACAAGCGATTCGATGATGACAACGAGGTGCTGCATGACATCAGCGGCATATTCGAGAACGGGAAGACCAACCTCATCATCGGACAGAGTGGCTCTGGTAAGACCGTGCTCATGAAGTGCATCGTGGGACTGCTGGAACCCTCCAGCGGGGAGCTGCTCTACGACGGGCGCGACTTCCTCACCATGGGCAAGCAGGAGAAGCTGCTGCTGCGACGTGAGATGGGAATGATCTTCCAGAGCGCGGCCCTCTTCGACTCTATGACCGTGCTGGAGAACGTGATGTTCCCCCTCGACATGTTCAGCCATGACACGCTGCGCGACCGCCAGCGCCGCGCCATGTTCTGCCTGGACCGCGTGAACCTGAAGGACGCTGCCGACAAGTATCCCGGCGAGATAAGCGGCGGCATGCAGAAGCGTGTGGCCATAGCACGCGCCATAGCCCTAAACCCGCAATACCTCTTCTGCGATGAGCCTAACTCCGGACTGGATCCCGTGACTGCCCTGGTCATCGATGACCTGATACAGAGCATCACGCATGAGTTTAACATGACCACCCTCATCAATACCCACGACATGAACTCCGTGATGGGCATCGGTGAGAACATTCTCTTCATTCACCAGGGTTATGGCGAGTGGACGGGTACCAAGGATGACATCATGACCGCCACCAACGAGAAGCTGAACGACTTTATCTTCGCCAGCGACCTGTTCAAGAAAATCCGCGAAAATATCACTAAATAAGCAGAAGGAATCCTGCTTTTCTTATTTCTGCCTGATATATATATTAATAGGTGTTCCGGTGAAGGACCAGCGCTCACGTATCTTGTTCTCCAGGAAGCGCTTGTAGGGCTCCTTTACATACTGCGGCAGGTTGGCAAAGAACACGAAGCTGGGCACCTGTGTGCCGGGCAGCTGGGTGATGTATTTTATCTTTATCATCTTGCCCTTAGTCATAGGGGGCGGCGTGGCCTCGATAAGGGGCAGCAGCTCCTCGTTGAGCTTGCGGGTGGCTATGCGGGTGGTGCGGTTCAGGTAGGTTTGCTTGGCCAGTTCCAGCACCTTGAGTATGCGCTGCTTAGTAAGGGCGGAGGCAAAGATGATGGGGAAGTCTACAAACGGGGCCAGGCGTTTACGTATGGCCTCTTCGAAGGTCTTGATAACCACTTGCGACTTGTCTTCCACCAGGTCCCACTTATTCACCACTACTACCAGTCCCTTGCCATTCTTCTGCACCAGTGAGAAGATGTTAAGGTCTTGCGCCTCTATGCCGCGTGTGGCGTCCAGGATCAGGATGCACACGTCAGAGTTCTCTATGGCACGTATGGAGCGTATCACGGAGTAGTATTCCAGGTCTTCGTTCACCTTGTTCTTCTTACGGATGCCTGCGGTATCCACCAGGTAGAAGTCGAACCCGAACTTATCATAGCGTGTATAGATAGAGTCGCGGGTGGTACCGGCTATGTCGGTCACTATGTGGCGGTCTTCACCTATAAAGGCGTTCATGAGCGAGGACTTTCCCACATTAGGGCGGCCCACCACGGCGAAGCGGGGGATGTTCTCTTCTATCTGCTCGGTGGCGTCTTTCTTAAACTTAGAGACTATGAGGTCCAGCAGGTCGCCGGTGCCGCTACCCGTGGCGGCAGAGATACAGATGGGGTCGCCCAGGCCCAGGCTGTAGAACTCGGCAGCATAATAGCGCTGGGTATTATTGTCGGTCTTGTTGGCTACCAGCACTATGGGCTTGTCAGACTTGCGCAGGATGGTGGCCACGTCAGAATCCAGGTCGGTCACACCGTTCATCACATCTACCACGAAGAGAATCACATCGGCCTCTTCCAGTGCCAGGAGTACCTGCTTGCGTATCTCACCCTCGAAGATGTCGTCAGAATTGACCACCCATCCACCAGTATCTACAATGGAGAACTCCTTTCCGCACCACTCGGTCTTGCCATACTGGCGGTCGCGCGTGGTACCGGCTTCCTCATTGACGATGGCCTGGCGGCTATTGGTAAGTCTGTTGAACAGCGTGGATTTTCCCACATTGGGGCGTCCCACTATCGCTACTAAATTTCCCATGGTTATATACCTTATTAAATTATACTTGCTGATAGCCGAAGTTACGCAACTCCTTGTCGGAACTGCGCCAGTCTTTATCTACATTCACGAAAACCTGCAGGAAGATGGTCTTGCCGAAGAAGCGCTCCAAGCTCTTACGGGCCTCGGTGGCCACCTTCTTCAGTGCACGGCCTCCACGGCCTATGATGATGCCTTTCTGGGAGTCGCGCTCCACATAGATCACGGCATCGATGTTGATCTGCTTGTCAGATTCCTTGAACTGCTCCACCACTACCTCTACAGAGTATGGGATTTCCTTATCGTAATAGAGCAGTATCTTCTCACGGATGATCTCAGACACGAAGAAACGGGCAGGCTTATCCGTCCACTGGTCTTTACCGAAGTAGGGAGGCGAATCGGGCATCAACTCTTTCACACGCTTCAGCACCACGTCCACGTTGAACTTGTTGGAAGCAGAAATAGGAATAATCTCTGCGCCAGGCAACAGAGTGGCCCATTCTTCTACCAGCAGTTCCAGCTTCTTCTGGTCGGTAAGGTCTATCTTATTGATAAGCACCAGGATGGGAATCTTCAGCTTTGCAACTTTCTCTATAAAGTCACTATGCTTGTCGGTCTTCTCTATGACATCAGTGACATAGAGCAGCACATCGGCATCTACCAATGCAGATTCGGAGAACTCAAGCATGGATTCCTGCAACTTGTATTGAGGCTTCAGCACACCCGGAGTGTCAGAGAAGACTATCTGCATGTCATCTGTATTGTAGATGCCCATGATGCGGTGGCGGGTGGTCTGCGCCTTAAACGTGGCAATAGAGATGCGCTCGCCCAAGAGTGCATTCATCAAAGTAGATTTCCCCACATTAGGATTGCCTACGATATTTACAAAGCCTGCTTTATGCATCGTTATAAAAAAAAATGACCATTGAATTCAGATTCTGACCATTTGGCTGGTGATGTTTCCATCTGCCAGGAAATGTTCATGGAACCTACATTCAATGGTCAAAATATATTAACTATTTTGTTTTACTTCCTCAACACGCTGCTTGCCGTCATAGCCCCACTTCAGGTAAAGGGAGCCAAAGGTAAATCCGGCACCAAAAGCAGTCATAATGATATTGTCACCCTTCTTCAGTTTATCCTCATAGTCGCACAGACAAATAGGAATAGAAGCACCACTGGTATTGCCCACATTCTCTATGTTGACCAGGACTTGTTCTTCAGACAGGTCGAGACGCTTAGACACAGCTTCAATAATTCGAAGGTTTGCCTGATGAGGAACCACATATTGGATGTCATCCTTAGTGAGTCCGTTTCTTTCCATTAACTGAAGTGTAAGATCCGTCATCTGGGTAACTGCATTCTTATACACTGCTCTTCCTTCCTGGTAAATGAAGTGCATTCTGTTGTCTATGGTATAATATGAAGGCGGGCATACTGAACCTCCTGCTTTCATATGCAGGAATGGAAGACCTTTGCCGTCTGTACGCAAGATGCTGTCAATCACACCCACATCTTCAGTGGTACCTTCTACCAATGCTGCACCCGCACCATCGCCGAAAATCGGACAGGTGGCTCGGTCTGTATAATCCACCATACAGGAGAGTTTTTCTGCAGCGACTACTATCACCTTCTTATATCTTCCCGTACGGATAAAGTTGGCTGCTGTTTCTAAGCTATACAAGAAACCGCTGCAAGCTCCCCATAAATCATAAGCGAAAGCATTCTTGAGGCCAAGTTTATCGCATAAGATAGATGCCGTGGAAGGGAAACGATAGTCTGCGGTAGTCGTTGCACATATCAGAAGTTCAATATCATCAGGGTTCGTGTGCGTCTGTCGCAGTAACCTCTTACATGCCTTACGTCCCATGTATGAAGCTCCCAGACCTTCCTCATTCAGGATATGACGCTTTCGTACACCTATATGAGTCATAATCCATTCATCGTTCGTATTTACCATCTTTGAGAGCTCATCATTGGTGAGGATATAATCTGGTAAATAACTGGCGATTCCTGTAATTACAGCATTGACTTTTTCCATGAAAATATTGATTCTATAAACATAATTCAAAGGTATTTAAAAGAGATTTGAAAACAAATCCATTTAAAATACCTTTATCAACGACTATTATTAAAAAAGGAACTTAAACAGCAGCTTCCTTTTCAATAGCCAATTTACCTCTGTAATAACCACATGCTGGGCAAACGGTGTGATATACGTGCCACTCACCGCAATTTGGGCAGATTGCCAATGTAGGAGCTACTGCCTTATCATGGGTTCTTCTCTTTGCAGTTCTTGTATTAGACTGCCTTCTTTTAGGATGTGCCATTTCTTTATATTTTAATTGTTATCTAATAAATTCTTCAAGTCATTCCATCTGGGATCCATAGGTCTTTCTGATGCTGCCAGGTCATCGGATGAATCATTATCTTCCACTACGTCATAGCTTAAATGAGATTTCAGCTTCTGCATCATCTCAGGATTGCAATCACCTTCTGCATGCACATGGCGAATGGGGATAGCCAATGCTATAAACTCATATATAAACCATGCAACATTGATAGAACCTTCATCTTCTGGAACTATTACAACATCATCACCAGCATCAGTATATTCGGATCCAAACTTGACACGCAATCTATTGGTTGAACTCACCTCCTGATTCATTTCATCCAAACAACGGTCACAGATCACAACCACTTGACCATTGATTTGGAAGTTAATGTCAAAAGAGTCAGCCAATTTCTTCACATCTACAGAAACATGAGCTACACCCTTCTGAAATTCAGAAGTATCAAGCATTGCAAAAAAATCATCATTGACGTTATACTCAAAATGAGCATTGTCGTCATGCAGTGCTTTTAAGTCAATAATATAGCGGTCTATAGTATCCAAAATCTGACATTTATATTTCGGGCAGCAAAGATACAAAATATTCTCCTCATAAAACAATAAAAAAGGATAAATTTATACCAAAACTGCCATTTCTTTTATATTCATCTATCAAATTATGAGAATATTACTAACAAAAAGGCGGGTGGACTCCCATTGGAATCCACCCGCTCTCGCAAGACGGCAGCTACCTACTCTCCCACCCGCTAAGGCAGTACCATCGGCGTGGGCGGGCTTAACTTCTCTGTTCGGGATGGGAAGAGGTGGAACCCCGCCGCAATAGCCACCTGAATA
>JAGCFP010000082.1 GCA_017650045.1 Bacteroidaceae bacterium
CTGTGAAATCATGCCATTGAAGTTCTGGGCAAAGGTACCTGTGGGAATCAGCATCCACTCATCCCCAATCTCACGAGGGATGATATCTGGATTCACTTGAAAGACACGGCTATCCTCCGCTTGCCTACACGCATACCACGCCTGTGCGAGCTCCTGCTCTGGAAGCTCCGCCAAAGTGCGTACATCTATACCCTCTGCCAGTGGTACGAAATGCGATACAGGTCTGCTGAAGACTTGCTTCATGGCAACGTATCCATAATGCATGCCTACCGATTCCCCAAATAAGCTGATTGGTTTATAAAAAGAAAAGCGCAGGAATCGTGCTCTCTGCTCGTCCCGCGACCTGAGGCCTTAGCATTGCCTTGAAACTAAGAACGAGCAACGCAGAAGCCCACGCTTATTGAAGTATAAATACAAAATACTAACTCCTCATTATTCTATAAACAAATAAATAAGGTATCGTATCAGTATAAACACACTAAACGTAAGAATCTACCCACTCCTTCGTTTCTCTGGTTTCATTCTAAAAGTTGCTAAGTTCCAGATCGTCGAGAAACAAAGCGTGAAGTAAACGCCTTTCAATATGTCTGTCCATACCCTAAGCCTACCTGCGTTACTCGATTTTTAAATATCTTAACGCCACGTTAAGGATGGTCGTTGCAAAGGTAAACGTTTATTTTTAATCAACAAAGGAAAAATAAAAAAAAATCAATAATTGTGAATAAAGTAAAGGGAAGAAAGTGGATATGGGATAATGCAATGGCTATGCTATAAAATAACGAAGCACTGCCAGAGCGCTCTCTGTGCAGTGCTTCTCCTTTGACATCGTTTCTCGCAAACTCAATCAATTTTATCTTAGGGCTTGGAGCTTAGGGCTCCTTACCTTGTTTTCTCTATATAAGCAAGCGGAGGCTTCACAGCGGCCGCTTGCTGGCGCATTAATAACATCTCTTTGAGATGTGAATTAATATCTTTGTAAAGGCTTATGAATGGTTTGTTCTATTCCATCCACCAGCTATATGATACGTACCATTTGGATACTGAAAGTAACTTACAGGACCTGTATAACTTCCGGTTCCATGTCCATTATTATTATTTATTCCTTCCCACAAGTAGCCACCACTCTGTATACTAATAGTAGTAGGTGTCGCATCTTGTTGCACACTAATTATTACATGCCTTGAGCTCTTATCAACTTTACCAAGATAAGTTCCTTTATTGTGCTGGCTACTAGTTCTTAAAAACTCATAATCACCATATCCAGCACAAACTAAATCCCAACAAGTAACACAAAACTCTTGCGGAGTAAACTCCTGAAGCTCTAATCTCAAACTTTCAAATTTTTCTTTTTTACTGTTCATTTACTTTTTTACCTTTTTATATTTTTACCCAGTTAATAATCTTAATGCGCCCTTCTATGAGCATGCTCATAGGTGTGGGTATTTTTTACGCTTGTACGTAAGCATATTTTTTTTCTTTAGTTAGGAAAAAATATTTTTCTAACTAGAAAAAATAACTTTCCTCGTGAGGGCGTAAAAACTCCCTCGTGAGGGAGGCCGATTTTGATACCTTTTCTTACGTCCTTCAAACATAGGGTTTGCTTATGCCAAACTACCGTTTTGCTTAAGCCAAACTACCGTTTTGGTTACGGCAAACTCCTTCGTTGGTTACGGCAATCTGGGAGTTTGCTTACGCCAAGCCGATGCTCTTACAATGCGTTTCTCTCTTTTTACCTTCACACTTCACAATGGAGCTGATAACCCATCTCCCTTATGGAGAATCTGCCGTGAAGTGTGGCGTTTCACTCTTCACCACTCTTCACACTGTGTGAAGTGTTGTGAAGTGTTACCAGCTACTCTTCACGCTTCTAAGCTACTGATTCTCACTTACATAAATAGCCTCTGTGAAGTGTGAAGGGTATTTTCCATTTCCTATCCCCCTCTGTGTCCCTATTAAAGGAACAGAGAGGTGTAGGATTGGACAGACATATTGAAATATGTTTCGTTTTACAAATGTGATAAATATCTATCAGAAAGAATGTACAAACATTAAGAATGATTTAAAACTATTAAGGTAGCACCTTCATAATAGTGTCCACTTCCGCCTTTCTTCCTGATGCCAAAAACATATATATATGAATTTTTATATTCTGGTAATAGATTCCCAGCAGAATCAAAACAACTTGCATTTAAGGCATCATGGTAGGTGGGGGGGTCAGTTTGTCTATCAAATAAGAATGCTCTTACATAGTGAGGCTGTCCTTCTGGAGTATTGTTAGATGAGTCAGTACCATGAGTTACTTGCCATTCACTATACTGTAAAATACCATCTGCGCCAGTTCCATCTTCACCTCCATCTATACATAAGATTGCTTGATTAGAAATTGCGATAGGATCACCGACAGTATATTGTTTATCATCACATATTACACAATATTCCTGAGGATTGAATCTCTGCGCCTCGAGCCTTAGGCTCTCCCATTTTTCAATTCTTTTTTCCATAATCATAGAATTTTATAATTAAACATTTCATTTCACTTCTTGTAATATCTGGTAAGCTAAGCATCGCGCCACAAACTGGCGAAGCTCTACCTCCATATCTGCAGCATTACCCTCGTAACGCTCTTTCAAAGTTTGGAGCACACTGCAGATGCTGTTGGGCGTTTGGAACTGCTCCCAAACGAAACGGCTGCTGGCGTTCAGTGACATCATGCCATTGAACTGCTGCGCCATCTCACCTGTGGGTACGACTAACCATTCGTCGGCCACTTGCGTCATGATGAAGTTGGGATTCACTTGATAGACTTTCTGGTCTTCACGCTGCTTGCTGCACTCCAGCACTTGGAGCAATTCCTCGTCAGAAAGGGATGCAAGGGTGGTAGGCTCCACCCCTTCTACAGGAATGTAGTACCACACGGGTTTATTGAAGACACGTTTCATCAGTTGTCTCAAATGCCCACTGATCCCCCAATATGCAAGCTTGATTGGTTATAAAAAAGAAAAGCGTGGGAATCGTACTTTTACCCGTCCCACGATCTGAGGCTTTCGCAAGGCCTTGTAACAAAAAACGAGCAACGCAGAAGCCCACGCAGAGTATACTCTCTATGTGCTAACCTAGGCAATGCTATCATCACACATTAAAGTACCCTACATTGTCATCTACCTGCATCTTTGCCTCTTTGTTACCGTGAAGTTTGCGAAATTCCAGATCAAGAGAACAAAGCGTAAAGTAAACGCTTTCTTATGTTATATCCCACCCACCTATATCATCTGCGCTGCTCGTATATCTTTATACATTATTTATATATACAAACTACCACATAAAAAATAGTATAGTTTAGGACGTTGCAAATATAAATGTTTTTTACAAATCAAACAAGGAATAACAAAAATTTCTGATTTTTTTGCTCTCAGAAATGAAAAAATAGAATAAATGTTGGATAATTGATAAGAGATACATACCTTTGTCCTACTATAAATGTTTAACAATTAAATAGTAAAGTGTATGGGATTTTTGAAAAGACTATGGGATGCTCTGAAGGGTGGTAACCGTGAGGAGCTGGAGACTTTGAGAAAAGAGGCTGCCGCAAAGGCTGCCGATATGGTGGACGACGCCAAGAAAGCTGCTGCTGAAGTGGCTGACAAGGTGGACGATGTAGTAGACGACCTGAAGGAAAAGGCTGCCGATGCTTCTAAGGACTTCAATGAGAAGTATGGCGACAAGATAGATGCTGTGAAGAAGGATGCTTCGAATGCATTCAAGGATGCCAAGAAAACAGTGAGCGACTTTGTAGATGATCTGCAGGATAAGATCAAGGAAGCAAAGGATGACGCTGCAGAAAAGGTGGAGGAAGTAAAGGCCGAAGCTGCTGAAGCTGTGGAGGAAGCTAAAGCTGAAGCTGCAGAAACAGTGGAAGAGGTAAAGGAAGCTGTAGCAGAGAAGGTAGAAGATGTGAAACAGGCTTATGCTGATGCTAAGGAGGCTGTGGCTGAAAAAGTGGAAGATGTGAAAGAAGCTGTGGCAGAGAAAGTAGAGGACGTAAAAGAAGCCTATGCAGATGCCAAGGAGGCTGTGGCAGAGAAGGTAGAGGACGTGAAAGAAGCCTATGCAGATGCCAAGGAGGCTGTTGCTGAAAAAGTGGAAGATGTAAAAGAGTCTTTTGCTGAAGCTAAGGAAGCAGTAGCAGAGAAGGTAGAAGATGTAAAGGAAGCCTATGCTGATGCTAAGGAAGCTGTCGCTGAAAAAGTAGAAGACGTAAAAGAGTCTTTTGCTGAAGCTAAGGAAGCAGTTGCTGAGAAAGTGGAGGACGTGAAAGAAGCCTGCGCTGATGCAAATGAAGCAGTTGCTGAGAAGGTAGAGGATGCCAAAGAGACCATCGCAGAAGTGAAGGCTGAAGTGGCAGACAAAATCGAGGAGGTAAAGGAAGCTGAGAAGAAACTCGAAGCTTAAAAAGATAGACCTAAACCTTAGACTATATCCTCTGCGTAGCTCGAAAGAGCAGTTCTTCCCTCCCCTACGAATTAGGGGAGGTTTTTTTATGAATGCTATTTTTAGGCCTTAAATTTTGCAAGGGAAAGAAAAAGCCGTATTTTTGTAGGCTTATATTAAAAAGAAAGAGATGGACTATTTGAAAAACAACCCATACAACCACTTCTTCCTCTTGGCAGGTCCCTGCGTGATAGAGGGCGATGAAATGGCGATGCGCATAGCGGAGAAAGCAGTGGGCATCACAGAGCGACTGCATATACCTTATATATTTAAAGGGTCGTATCGCAAGGCTAATCGCTCACGCTTAGACTCTTTTACAGGCATAGGTGATGAGAAAGCGCTGCGCATACTGCGCAAGGTGCGTGAAACCTTTGGCATCCCTGTGGTGACGGACATACATAAGGCGGAGGAAGCAGCGATGGCTGCAGAATATGTGGATGTGCTACAGATCCCTGCCTTTCTTTGCAGACAAACGGACCTCTTGATTGCTGCTGCGAAGACTGGGAAGACCATCAACATCAAGAAGGGACAATTCCTCTCTCCTCAAGCCATGCAGTTTGCTGCTGACAAGGTAGTAGAAGCTGGAAACCCTGATGTGATGCTCACAGAGCGTGGAACGACCTTTGGCTACACAGACCTGGTGGTGGATTTTCGTGGCATCCCTGAGATGCAAGCCTTCGGATATCCTGTGGTACTGGATTGCACACACTCCCTGCAACAACCCAATCAAAGCAGTGGTGTAACAGGTGGTATGCCTCAACTGATAGAGACCATTGCCAAAGCGGGCATTGCCACTGGTGCAGATGGTCTTTTCATCGAAACGCATGAGGATCCCAGCATCGCCAAGAGCGATGGAGCCAATATGCTGCGCCTGGATCTCTTGGAAGGGCTGTTGGAGAAGTTGATACGTATCCGCGAAGCGGTGATTTAACATAAAAAAAGTGTAGTAAAAGACGTAGGACTTGCGTCTAATGAAATAGAAACTAAAAAAACTGAAATATGAAACAGACATTAAGAAAACTGGGACTGATGATGGTGATGGCCCTCATCGCCCTTACTAGCGCTAAAGCACAGATGCAGATGCCACCACTTCCAGTGGATCCAGCTGTGCGTATCGGACAATTAGAGAACGGACTGACTTACTACATCCGTCATAACGAGAAACCTGAGAACCGCGTGGAAATGTACATCGCGCAGAAGGTGGGTTCCATTCTGGAGGAACCTCGTCAGCGTGGATTGGCACACTTCCTGGAGCACATGGCTTTCAACGGTACCAAGAACTTCCCTACCAAGAAGGATGCAGAAGGTGTGGTAGATTGGTGCGAAAGACATGGTATCAAGTTTGGTACAGACCTGAACGCCTATACCAGCGTAGATGAAACCGTGTATAACATCAACAACATACCTACCACCAACCCTGCCATTGTGGACAGTTGCCTCCTGATTCTGCATGACTGGAGTAGCTTCGTATTGCTGGAAGATGAGGAGATAGACAAGGAGCGTGGTGTGATACGCGAAGAATGGCGCTCACGCGACAATGGTATGATGCGTCTCTACACAGAGGCTCAGAGCGTGATGTATCCTGGCGACAAGTATGCTGATTGTATGCCTATTGGTAATATAGACGTGGTGAACAACTTCCCTTACAAAGACCTGCGCGACTACTATGAGAAATGGTATCGTCCCGACTTGCAGGGTATCATCATCGTGGGCGACATTGATGTGGATGAGATGGAAGCTAAGATCAAGACCATGTTTGCTGACATCCCTAAGCCTGTGAATCCAGCAGAACGCGTGTATTATCCAGTGGCTGACAACGACGAGCCTATCGTATATATAGGTAGTGATCCTGAAATCACCAATCCTACCATCATGCTGTTCTTCAAGACGGATCCTTTCCCAACTGAAATGAAAAACAACATGACATACCTGATTACACAGTCGATGATCAACTTGAGCACCTCTATGCTCAACAGTCGCTTCAACGAACTGCGTCAGAGTGCCAACCCTCCTTTCATCGCTGCTTATTCTGGCTATGAGGATTTCTTCCTGGCTAAGACCAAGGAAGCCCTGACCATTCAAGCTACCAGTAAGGGTGATGGTGTAAGGGAGACCTTGGAAGCCATCCTGCGCGAGGTGATGCGTGTGAAGAAGTTCGGCTTCACTGCCAGTGAGTATGAGCGTGCACGTGCCAACTTCATGCAATATCTGGAAAGTGCCTACAACGAGCGTGAGAAGACAGAAAACGTGTCGTATGTAGCAGAATATCAGGAGCACTTCCTGAACAACGAGCCTATCCCAGGCATCGAGTATGAGTATCAGTTGATGCAGCAGTTGGCTCCCAGTGTGCCTGTTGAGGCCATCAACCAACTGGTAATGAGTGACGAAGGACTGATCTCAAAGAACAATCGTGTGATCTTCATTGCTATTCCTGAGACTTCTAAGGATACTTGTCCAAGCAAAGAAGAGGTATTGGCCATGCTGAAGAATATGGACAATCTGGAGGTAACTGCTTATGAGGATAAGGTTAGCGATGAGCCTCTGATGACAGAGGAACCTGCTGGTGGTAGCATCGTCAGTGAGCAGGCAAACGCCATCTATGGTACGACGAAGCTGGTGCTGAGTAATGGTGTGGAAGTTTATCTGAAGCCTACCGACTTCAAGGCTGATGAAATCCTGATGACAGGTACCAGCATTGGTGGTTCTGGCCTCTATCCAGACAAAGACATCCTCGACATCAACGTCATTAACGCTGTTGGTCCATTAGGCGGATTGGGCAACTTCAGTCAGGTGGATCTGCAGAAAGTATTGGCAGGCAAGAAGGTTTCTGTATCTACCAATGTAGGGGCACGTACAGAGAACATCAGTGGTTCTTCATCTCCAAAGGATTTTGAGACCATGCTGCAGCTTACCTATCTGCGCTTCACCTCTTCACGCATGGATGCTGATGCCTTTGCCTCTTACAAGACACGCACCAAGAGTCAGTTGGAAAGTGCCAAGGCTAATCCATTGAACTCTCTGAACGACTCTCTGCAAATCCTGCTCTATGGACATCATCCACGCGTATTCATCATGCAGCCTGAGCATGTGGATCAGATAGATTACGACAAGGTGATGCAGATGTACACCGATCGCTATAGCGATGCAGGCGACTTCCGCTTCTTCTTCGTGGGTAACATCGATATGGCAACTGCGAAACCTCTGATTACTAAATATCTGGGGGGCCTTCCATCAAAGGGACGCAAGGAGGCAGAACGTGATACAGGCATGCGTTGGCGCAAGGGTAACAACGTGAATGAGTATGCCAAGCCTCTACAGACCCCAATGGCAACCATCTTCATGGGTTACACTGGCAATGTGGCTTATACGCTACGCAATAACATCCTAATGAGCGTGCTTTATCAGGCTTTGGATATGGACTTTACAGAGCAGGTGCGCGAACAGGAAGGTGGCACTTATGGAGTGACTTGCATGGGTCAGCTGGTGAATCATCCTGAAGAGCAGGAAATCCTTCAGATCGTTTATCAAACCGATCCAACAAAGCGCGTTCAGCTGAATGCCCTTGTTGATAAGATTGTAGCAGAGATGGCACAAAACGGTCCGTCAGAGAGTCACCTTCAGAAAGTGAAGGAGTATATGCAAAAGCAATATACTGACAATCAGAAGGAGAACAGCTACTGGATGGGCAACCTGGAAGAGTACTTCGACAGTGGCCTCGATATGACTCAGGGCTTCCTTGACATTGTGAATAGCCTGACAGTAAAAGACGTGCAGCAGTTTGCCAATGACCTCATTAAGCAGGGCAACAAGGCAACATTGATTCTTACTGCAGAAGAGTGAAAAACATTAAACAATGAACGTAATTTACGAACTATACAAGCTGGGGAAGCTGGCAGAGAAACGCCACCCGATGTATGAAAGCAGCAAGTATGCCAAGCTGATGATCTACATCGGGGCGGCTTTCTGGGCTGGCTATCTGGCATTCTTTGGCATCCTCTTCGCCTTAGGCTTCCAAGGGGAGGCGGTGGAGCCATACCACATGCTGAACCAGGGGCTGATCTTCGTGTTGATGCTGGACTATGTGATGCGTTTTACCTTCCAGAAGCCACCAACCCAAGAGATGCAGCCATTCCTGCTGCTTCCTATCAAACGTGTCAGGCTGATTGATGCTTTGTTGATACGTTCTGGTTTGAGTGCATTCAACTGGATCTGGCACTTTATGTTCGTTCCTTTCGCACTGCTTACTGTACTGCGATTCTATGGACTCTGGGGTGTCCTACTCTACTGCATAGGCTTGTGGCTGCTCATACTGATCAATAACTATTGGTATCTTTTCACTCGTACATTGATGGGCGAGAAAATCTGGTGGGTACTACTGCCACTTGTTGTCTATGGAATCTTGGCGGCAGCCCTTTTCATTCCAGAAGAGAGCCCTATTTTCGACTTCAGTATGAACGTAGGCGAAGGTTTTATCACTGGCAACATACTCACTTTCTTAGGTGTATTGGCAGTACTGGCACTAATCATGCTGGCCAATCGCGTGCTTTTGAGCCACCTTTCTTATAAAGAGAACGCCAAAGTGGAAGATGCTAAGTTGAAACATGTGACTGACTTTGGCTTTTTCAATCGCTTTGGAGAAATCGGTGAATACATGCGCTTGGAACTGAAACTCTTCACGCGCAACAAAACACCTAAACAGCAGCTCTATACTGCCATGACTATTGTAGCCATGTTTGTCTTGCTGATTAGCTTCACGGATGTCTATGGTGAGAGCATGAGTGCGTTCCTCTTCTTCTACAACTTCGCCATTTTTGGTGTTATGTTCTTAGCCAATGTGATGAGCTATGAAGGCAACTACATAGATGGCCTGCTTACACGCAAAGAGAGTCTTTATACACTGTTGCTGGCCAAGTTCTATCTGTACTCTGTGATGATGCTTATCCCTATGATACTGATGATACCTGCCATGGTGATGGGAAAATCCAGTTTCCTGCATAGTCTTTCATGGGTGATTTTCGTATCAGGATTTGTCTATTTCTTATTCTTCCAAGTGGTGGTCTACAACAAGAATACCCTGCCACTGAACAAGAAGCTGACGGCCCGTCTGAATACCAATGGCATGCAACAGGTCATCAGCTTGGCAGTATTTGCCATTCCACTAATTCTGCGTTTTGGACTTGAAGCTTTCTTTGAGCGTTGGGTGGTAGATATTATCTTTATTGTTATTGGACTGGGATTTATAGTCACCCATCGCATCTGGATAAGAAACGTATATCAGCGATTCATGGCTAAGAAATATGCACAGCTGGAAGGTTTCAGAAGCACGAGAGAGTAATTGTGAATTATGTTTTAAACAACGAAGTTAATTGTGAATTATGATAGCGATAAGCAATTTGGTAAAAAGATTTGGTGAGAAAGTAGCTGTGAATATTGACAGTTATTTGGTGAACAACGGAGACATGATAGGTCTGGTAGGTAATAATGGTGCTGGAAAGACCACCCTCTTCCGCCTTATACTCGACTTGCTGAAAGCTGATAATGGCAACGTCTGCATAGATGAGATAGACGTAAGTAAAAGTGAGGACTGGAAGCGCAAAGTGGGTGCCTTCATTGATGAGAGTTTCCTGATTGATTACCTTACTCCTGAAGAGTATTTCTACTTCATAGGTAAAATCTATGGCCTCAGCAAGCAGGAAGTGGATGAACGTCTGAAGCCTTTTGAGCAACTGATGAGTGGTGAAATCCTGGGACAGAAGAAATACATCCGCAGCTTCTCCATGGGTAATAAGCAGAAAATTGGCATCATCAGTGCCATGATTAATCATCCAGAGATTCTGATACTTGACGAGCCTTTCAACTTTCTGGACCCAACGTCACAGACAGTTATCAAGCATGTCCTAAAGAAGTACCATGAAGAGCATCAAGCCATCGTCATTATTTCCAGCCACAACCTGAATCATACTGTGGATATTTGCCCACGCATCGCCTTGATGGAACATGGCATCATCATCCGTGACCTCAATAATGAAAACAACTCCGCTGAAAAAGAATTGGAGGATTACTTTGATGCCCGTATCGAAGAGGAACAACCTGAAGTAGAAAAGGAAGAAGTACTCGTAGAGGAAAAGGTGGAAGAAAAGGTTGAAGAAATCACGGAAGAAGTGACAGAAAGCGAATAAAAAAATCTGAAATCTGTTGCAGGTTCGAAAACAAAACCGTATCTTTGCAGCCGATTATCCCGAAACGGGCTTGAAGAAGCGTTGCTAAGTGATTAGCGACCGCCTGACGGGCAAACTTAAAACGTCATATAAAATGTACGCAATTGTAGAAATTCAAGGTCAGCAATTTAAAGCAGAGGCTGGCAAAAAGTTGTTTGTGCACCACATGGTTGAAGCTGAGAAGGGTGCAACAGTAGAGTTTGATAAGGTACTCCTCGTAGACAATGATGGTGCCATTACCGTAGGTGCTCCTACCGTAGAAGGTGCAAAGGTAGTTTGCGAAGTAGTTACTGAGATGGTGAAAGGAGAAAAAGTTCTTGTATTCCACAAGAAGAGAAGAAAAGGTCTGCGTAAGCTGAACGGTCATCGCCAGCAGTTTACTGAACTGACCATAAAGGAAGTTGTAGCTTAATCATTAAAAGAATAGACAATTATGGCACATAAAAAAGGTGTAAGTAGTTCAAAGAACGGACGCGAATCACATAGCAAGAGATTAGGCGTTAAGATTTGGGGCGGTCAGACCGTCAAAGCTGGTAGCATCATCGTTCGCCAGAGAGGTACTGCATTCCACCCAGGTGTGAACATCGGTATGGGCAAAGACCACACCCTGTATGCACTGGTTGACGGAGTGGTAAAATTTAAGAGAGGCATTGTAAACGGTAAGAGCGACAAACGTTCTGTACACGTGATTCCTACAGAAGCCGTAGCTGAAGCTTAAGTTTCACTTATAAAGTAAAAAATAAAGGGATGCGGCCAATACCCCATTGGAGGCATCCCTTTTTTAAATTATAACACTATGCTTACCATTAAACAAATCACCGATGATGCCAATAAGGTCATCAATGGCTTGGAGAGAAAGCATTTTGCCAATGCTAAGGAAACCATTGAGCAGGTCATCGCATTGAATGACAAACGTCGTAACACGCAGACCGTTCTGGACAATAACCTGGCTGAGGCCAACAAACTGAGCAAGAGCATCGGAATGTTCATGAAGCAGGGCAACCAAGACGAAGCCAACAAGGCTAAGACGCGCGTGGCTGAGCTGAAAGAGGTGAACAAAGGACTGCAGGCTGAAATGGACAAGGCTGCAGAGGACCTGAAGCAATTGCTCTACACCATCCCAAATATCCCTTACGACGAAGTTCCTGAAGGTATAGGAGCAGAAGACAATGTTGTGGTAAAGATGGGTGGAACAATGACTGATCTTCCAGAGAATCCGCTGCCACACTGGGAGCTTGCCAAGAAATACGACCTTATCGACTTCGATCTGGGCGTAAAGATTACAGGCGCAGGTTTCCCTGTATATAAAGGCAAAGGTGCTCGTTTACAGCGTGCCCTCATCAATTTCTTCCTCAATGAGGCTGGCAATGCTGGTTATACAGAGATTCAGCCTCCAACGGTGGTTAATGCAGATAGTGGCTATGGAACAGGTCAGCTACCCGACAAGGAAGGACAGATGTACCACTGTCAAGTGGATGATTTCTATTTGATTCCTACAGCTGAAGTACCTGTTACCAATATTTATCGTGATGTTATCTTAGATGAGAAGGAATTGCCAATCAAGAACTGCGCCTATACAGAGTGTTTCCGTCGTGAAGCTGGTTCTTATGGCAAGGACGTACGTGGTTTGAATCGTCTGCATGAGTTCTCAAAAGTAGAATTGGTACGTATTGATAAGCCTGAACACTCTCGTGAGAGTCATCAGGAAATGCTGGATCATGTGGAAGGGTTATTGAAAAAGTTGGAACTCCCCTATCGCATTCTTCGTCTTTGTGGTGGAGATATGAGTTTCACTGCTGCCATCTGCTATGACTTTGAAGTTTATTCAGAAGCACAGAAGCGTTGGCTGGAAGTCAGCTCAGTTTCCAATTTTGACACCTATCAGGCTAATCGTCTGAAATGTCGCTATCGTAATGCAGACAAGAAGGTGGAACTCTGCCATACTCTGAATGGTTCAGCATTGGCACTGCCAAGAATCGTTGCTGCTCTGTTGGAAGATTTCCAGACACCAGAAGGTATCCGAATCCCTAAGGCCTTGGTTCCATATACAGGCTTTGAGATGATAGACTGATACACCTTATTATATATAAGGACACGGATTTTACGGATAAAATGCATAACCTCCTGTTATATGCATCCGTAAAATCCGTGTTTCTTATAAAAAAAGGCGCTATTCTTTGCTATTTACAAAATAACGCAGTAAATTTGCAGTCGCTTTCAATTTGAAAGGTTTCAAGTAATTAAGACAACTAATCATAAATAAAATGAATAAAATAGTTAGCAAAGAGCAATTTTCCGAGAAAGTATTTAAGTTTGTGGTCGAAGCACCTCTGATTGCCAAATCACGTCGACCAGGTAATTTCGTTATCTTCCGCATTGGCGAAAAAGGCGAGCGCGTTCCGCTGACCATCGCAGAAGCTGACCCAGAGAAAGGCACCATTACATTGGTAGTACAGCGCATGGGCGTATCTACCCACAAACTTTGTGAACTTAACGAAGGAGATTATATCACTGATGTGGTAGGTCCATTAGGACAACCTACGCACATTGAGAACTTTGGCACTGTGGTATGTGCTGGTGGTGGTGTAGGTATTGCTCCGATGCTTCCTATTGCCCAAGCACTGAAGGCTGCTGGCAACAGAGTCATTTCTGTACTTGCTGGTCGTTCCAAAGAACTGATTATCCTTGAAGACGAAATGCGTAAGGCCTCTGATGAAGTCATCATCATGACAGATGATGGTTCTTATGGTACCAAGGGCTTGGTCACCCAAGGTATTGAAAGCGTCATTCAGCGTGAGAAGGTGGATAAGTGCTTTGCCATTGGTCCTGCTATCATGATGAAGTTCGTATGCTTACTGACTAAGAAATATGAGATTTCAACGGAGGTTTCATTAAATACCATCATGGTAGATGGCACAGGTATGTGTGGTGCTTGTCGTGTGACTATCGATGGCCAGACTAAATTCGTCTGTGTGGATGGTCCTGAATTCGATGGCCACAAAGTGGACTTCGACGAGATGATGAAACGTATGGGTGCCTACAAGCCTGAGGAAATGGCAGATCTTCAGAAATACGAAGAAGCTCAAGCACAAGCAAAGGTGCAAGCCGAAGCTGCTGAAAAGAGCAGAGATGCTGCTTGGAGACAAGAGTTGCGTAAGTCCATGAAACCAAAGGAACGTATGGCGATTGCACGTGCTAAGATGAATGAACTTGAACCTTCTTATCGTGCTCATGTACGTAAGGAAGAAGTGAACCAAGGACTTACCAAAGAACAAGCACTTGTTGAAGCTAAGCGTTGCCTCGACTGTGCTAATCCTGGTTGTGTTCAAGGTTGCCCTGTTGGCATTGACATTCCTCGATTCGTGAAAAACATCGAACGTGGCGAATTCATTGAAGCTGCCCATACCCTACGTGAAACCAGTTCGCTACCTGCTGTTTGTGGCCGTGTTTGTCCACAAGAAAAGCAATGTGAAAGCCACTGTATCCATCTGAAGACTGGAGGTGAAGCTGTAGCTATTGGCTATTTGGAGCGTTTTGCAGCAGACTATGAACGTGAAAGTGGCCAGATGAGTGTGCCAGAGATCAAGGAAAAGAACGGTATCAAGGTTGCTGTTGTAGGCTCTGGCCCTTCAGGTCTTTCATTTGCTGGCGATATGATCAAGAAGGGATATGACGTAACTGTCTTTGAAGCACTGCATGAGATCGGTGGTGTGCTGAAATATGGAATCCCCGAGTTCCGTCTGCCAAATAAGATTGTAGATGTGGAGATTGATGCTTTGGCTAAAATGGGTGTAAAGTTTGTAAAAGACTGCATTATTGGAAAGACCATCAGCGTAGAACAACTTGAAGAAGAAGGCTTTAAAGGTATCTTCGTAGGTAGTGGTGCTGGTCTGCCCAACTTTATGCATATTCCTGGCGAGAACTATATCAACGTGCTCTCATCTAATGAGTTCCTTACCCGTGTGAATCTGATGGATGCTGCCAGTGAAGATACAGATACTCCTGTTCCATTTGGTAAGCACGTGGTTGTTGTCGGAGGTGGAAATACTGCTATGGATTCTGTACGTACAGCTTTACGTCTGGGTGCAGAAAGTGCCACCATCGTCTATCGTCGTTCTGAGGATGAGATGCCTGCCAGAAAGGAAGAAGTGAAACATGCCAAGGAAGAAGGTGTACGTTTCATGACGCTGCATAATCCTATCGAATACAAGGCTGACGAACAGGGCCATGTAAGTCAGGTAGTTTTGCAAAAGATGGAACTTGGCGAGCCAGATGCTTCAGGACGTAGAAGTCCAGTAGCTATCCCAGGAGCTATAGAAACTTTAGAGGCCGACTTGGTCATTGTTGCCATTGGCGTCTCTCCTAACCCTATCGTTCCACGCTCAGTGAAAGGCTTGGAACTTGGTCGCAAGGGAACCATTGCAGTAAATGACGACCTTCAGTCCAACATTCCAACCATTTTTGCTGGTGGCGATATTGTAAGAGGTGGTGCAACTGTGATTCTGGCGATGGGCGATGGGCGTCGTGCTGCAGCT
The DNA here is from genome assembly GCA_017650045.1 of Bacteroidaceae bacterium. Taxonomy (GTDB): domain Bacteria; phylum Bacteroidota; class Bacteroidia; order Bacteroidales; family Bacteroidaceae; genus Bacteroides. The sequence goes on from JAGCFP010000082.1 coordinate 15,242, forward strand.
TCTATGGATGCCAAATTAAAAGGATAAATCACAGCGTTTAGTGAGGGAAGTCACAAAAGTTAACAATTATAAGGATTTATAAGTGCAACAAAAGCATTATAATTGAGTAATTTTTTGTATCTTTGCATCGGAATATTGTAAAATGGAGCTAAAAGCGATGAGCAAATCCGCTACACATCGGCTTTTAGCGCATTTTATGATAAAATAGAGATATTGCACTATGGCAAATGTAAAGAAAGTTTTATTCATTACACAAGAAATTACTCCATACGTTCCAGAGACAGAAATGTCACTTGTGGGGAGGTATTTACCTCAAGCTATTCAAGAACGAGGTAAAGAGATTCGTACGTTTATTCCTAAATGGGGAAATATCAACGAGCGTCGAAATCAGCTTCATGAAGTGATTCGCCTTTCTGGCATGAATCTTATCATTGATGATTCTGATCATCCTCTGATCATCAAGGTTGCTTCTATCCAATCTGCACGTATGCAGGTATATTTCATTGACAATGATGACTTCTTTGAAGGCAGATTGCAGGAGGTTGATGAAAACGGAGTGGAATATGAGGATAATGATGATCGTACCATCTTCTACGCAAGAGGTGTGTTGGAGACAGTGAAGAAACTTCGTTGGAATCCAGACATCGTGCATTGCCATGGTTGGATGACTGCCCTTACCCCTCTTTATATCAAGAAGGCGTTTGGTGACGAGCCATCTTTCAGAGAATCTAAAGTGGTGTTCTCTCTCTTTGAAAACGACTTCAAACAACCATTCCGTCCTGATTATGTCGATAAGTTGTTATTGAAAGGCATCAGTAAAGAAGATCTTTCCTTACTGCAAGACCCTATCGACTATGAAAGCCTTTGCAAGTTGGCCATGACCTATTCTGACGGAATCATTCAACAAAGTAAACATATCAGTAAAGAACTCATTGCTTTTGCCAAGCAAAGCGGAAAGCCATTCTTGTCCTACATTGATCCTGAAGAACAGGCAGAAGCGTGTGACCAGTTCTATAACAAACTATTAGAAGAACAAGAATAAGGATCATATTACTTTTACATGCTTTTTAGCTATGAACAGTAAATTCTTAGGCATATTCTTTTTCATCGTTGTCCTACTGACTGGATGCGATGACAATACTGGTTCTATAGGATGGGACATCATGCCTGCTGCTGATGTAATGAAATCTAAAACCAAGATTTTCAATATTATCACAGAGTCTGTAAAGGCCGACTCTGTATATGCCAGATCTAGCAAAGGCTACATCGGACGATACAGTGACCCTAACTTTGGCTACTATGAAGCAAGTTTTCTGACAGAGCTTAACTGTCTGGACAACTATAGTTTCCCTGATGTCTATTCTTATGATGAAGCCACAGGAAAAGCCACTGGTGTTTTGGTAGACGACAGTGTAAGAGGTTTCGAACTGGAAGTTTATTACAGTACCTGGTTTGGGGATTCCTTGAATGCCTGTCGCATGAGCGCTTATCTGCTTAATGACCAATGGATACAAGATCGCAATCCTAAGAATCGTGATTTCAGATACACCAATATAGATGTAGAGAAATACTACGACAAGTCTGCTCTTCTTGGAACGAAGGCATATACTGCCTATGATGCCAC
>JAGCFP010000083.1 GCA_017650045.1 Bacteroidaceae bacterium
CGGCTTCTTCGGTTTGGGGTTTATTTACTCTGAACAATGTGCAATAGATGAGGGGCAACAGCACCAGGGTGATGAGGGTGCCCACGGTGAGGCCTGCCATGATGCAGATGGCCATGGAGCCATACATGGGGTCGCCCAACAATGGGGCCATGCCGAGGATGGTAGTGAGTGAGGCCATCACCACAGGGCGCACACGCGAGGTGGTGGCAGTGATCACGGCATCATACGGGTGGTAATGTTTCTCACTGTAGAGGCGATTGATCTCATCGACCAGTACAATGCCGTTCTTCACCATCATACCGATCATACCCAGCAAGCCCACGATGGCCATGAAGGTAAACGGCTGACGGAACACGAGCAGGGCTGGCACGATGCCACAGAACATGAATGGCAGACAGAGGAGTATCATGAGGACCTCGAACCAGTTGTTGAACAGTAACAACAGGATAAACACGATCATGATCATGATGGCAGGCATATAGAGCAGGGCATAATAGACGCCCTCACTCTGCAACTTGTACTCCCCTACCCACTGGCGACTGTAGCCCTCAGGCAACGGGATGGCATCGATGGCTGGCTCTATGTCGGCCTTCAGCTTGGCTGCTGTGCCTTGGAAGAGCAACGTATTGGGGTCGCACTCTGCCTCTATGCAGCGCTGGCCATTCACACGGAACACGAGGTCTTCTTCCCAGTCCAGATGCACGTCGCTGGTGACATCGCTCAATGGCATGGAACGGAACATACGGTCTTGAATGGCGTCCATCTTCGTGGCACCTGTGATAATGCCTGTAAGGTCGGCATCGTTCACACTCACGTTGGCCATGGTCCATACAGGGATGTCCTGCAGGTTGGTGATCTTAGAGCCGTCTTCATTGCGTACGTTCAGGTTCACAATCACCATCTTCTCCTTATCGTTCAGCACGCCTACAGGAAGTCCATCGGTAGCTGCCATCAGGGCATCGGCCACATTGCTGCGACTCATCCCTGCACGCAGGGCATCGGCCTGCACATAGTCGGCTACCAGCGCCTTACCCTTAGGTTTCCAGTTGTTCTGTACGGAATAAGGATCTACGTACTTGGACTGGCGCATGATGTCTTCGGCCTGGGCACTGAGCTCACGCAGCACAGCGGGATCGGGCCCATAGAAGCGCACTTCCACGGTGTGGGAGGTCATGATGGAGAAGTTGTAATGGCGGAAACGGATGTAGGCATCGGGATACATCTCACGCAACTGTGGCTTGATTTCCTTGACCAACTTCTTCACGGTGGCGAAGTCCTTGCAATCTACCATCAGCTCTCCGTAGCTCTCACCACCATTGGTCATGGGGCGCACCAGACAGTAGTGTGCGGGGGCAGAGCCCATGCTGGTTGCCACCTGCTTCACCTTGTCGTTCTGCTGCAGCCACTGGGTGATTTCCTGCAAGTCGTGGCGCACACGGTCGGGGGAAGTCTGGTCGGGCATCTGGTACTCTATCACGAACTGGCGGTAGTCGAAATCGGGGAAGAAAAGGTTCTTCACCTGTGTGAAACCTATGAGGCACAGTACTAGGAAGGCGCAGGCGCAGGCGATGGTGGTCTTCTTATAATCTATAAGGAAAGCCAGGGCTTTCTTTACAAAACGGTGCATGGGTGAGTCGAACGTCTCTTTCTTCTGTCCATCGGCCTTTTCACGGGCTGGCAGCCACACCTTGGCACAATAGGGCACCTGCACCATGGCCAGTACCCAACTGGCAAGGAGGGATACGCAGATGACCAGGAAGAGGTCGCGGGTGTACTCGCCTGCACTGGTGGGCGACAGGAATGTGGAGAGGAACGTGGAGAGGGCAATCACCGTGGCTGCCAACAGTGGCAGGGCTGTGTGGTTGCCTATGCGGTAGAGGTAGGTCTTCGGACCCAATCCGCGTTTCTTATCTACCAGAATGCCGTCCATGATCACGATGGAGTTATCTACCAGCATACCCATGGCGATGATGAACGCTCCGAGTGAGATGCGCTGCAACGTGGTGTCCATGGCATAGAGGATAGGAAACGACACGGCAATGGTAAGCACCAGTCCGATACCGATGATGAGTCCGCTGCGGAAGCCCATGGAGAGCATCAGCACCACGATGACGATGAGCACGGATTCCAACAGATTGAGCATAAAGCTGCTGACGGCCTTGTCCACCTGATCGGGCTGGAAGAAGATCTTCTGCGTGGTCATGCCTGCAGGCAGGCGCTTCATCACTTCGGCCAACTTAGCATCTACCAGTTTCCCTACATCGGGTACCACGGCATCGGGCTGCATGGAGAGGCAGATGGCCATGGCAGGCTCGCCTTCCACAAAGAAGCCTCTGGTCTGTGGCTCTTCGTAGGCACGTTCTATCTCTGCAATGTCGCCTAAGCGCATCTGACGGCCATCGATAGTAGAGATGAGCAGATCGCGTATGTCGTTCTCATCCTGCACAGCATCGTTCACACGCAGTTGGATACGGTCGTCACCATTGGTAAACTTGCCTCCGTTCACGATGGCACTGGCTCCTGAGAGCTGCATCATGATCTGCGTAGGGATGAGTCCGTTGCGTGCGATCTTGTCTTTGGAGAGGGTGATGTTGATGACCTCGTTCCTACCTCCTGCCACAATCACGCGCTTCACACCTTCCACGGTGAGGAGTTCACGACGGATGAGCTTGGCGTAGTCTTCCAGTTCGGAGATTTCATACCCTTCGCCACGAAGGCCGTAGAAGATGCCATAGACATCCATCAGGTCGTCTACCACCACGGGGGTATAGCAACCAGAAGGCAACTGGGCGCTGATGTCAGAGACCTTGCGACGCATCAGGTCGAAGTGCTGCTCTACCTGATCGGCTGGCAGTGTCATCATGAACTGCACCGTGATCATGGCCTGACCAGGTTGGCACTCACTGCGTATCTCGTCTATGTAGGGCATGGTGCGCAACTGGTCTTCGAGGACCTGCGCTACCTTCAGTTCTACCTCATGGGCCGAGGCGCCAGGATACATAGCCACCACCATGGCTTGCTTCACAGCCACGGCAGGGTCTTCCAGCTTCGGCATCATCATGAACGAGTAGATTCCTGCCAGCACGATGGCTACCACGGAACTCCAGAAGAGCACTGGCCGACGTAGGAAAAACTCGGTTAGTTTCTGCGTCTTCATCATTTCAATCCTCCTATATTGGTGGCACTGGGCTGCCCCACGATCTTTACTTTCTCACCATCGAGCAGTACGTTCACGCCTGCCTTCACCACTTGCTCATCGCCCTGCAGACCACTGCTGACAAGGGCATTGCCTGTTTCATCGGTTCCGCTGAGTTGTACTTCACGACGTGTCACGGTGGAATCTGGCTGTACGACCCACACATAGCTCTTCCCGCTATCCTCGAACAGGGCATGGATAGGTAGCTGATAACCTTCCGCTCCATTCTCTGCTCCCATGTGGATGTCCACGCTGACGTTCATGCCACTGGTGATGCGGGATTCACGACGATTGACGCCCTTGATGGCGAACAACGCCCGATAGAGCTGGTTATTGTCGGCCTTTGGCGTGATGCTGACCAACTGCAGCGGATAGGTCTGTCCCATTACCGTGCCCGTGAAGCGCTCCATCTTCCCTTGTGCCACATAGAGGCTGGCAGGGATGCTTACCTCTACCTGCAGCTCTCCACCGCTGAGCAAAGTAAAGACACCTGTTCCAGCATTCACCATCTCTGCACGCTCGAAGTTCACGCTCTGCACATAACCACTTTGGGGGGCATACAGACGGGTGTAATCCACCTTGTTGCGATTGTTCTTCAGGTTCACTTCCACCTGTTCTAATCCTGCTTGTGCTTTCTGAAGATCGTTCTTCGAAATACTCCTGCCTGCATACAATTTCTCCAATCTACCCACCTCATCGCGTAATTGGCGGTATTGGGCTTCTGCAGCCTGTACACCCAAGAGGTAGTCACTGTCGTCGAGCCGAGCCAGCAACTGTCCCTGGCGCACATAATCGCCTTCCTTCACATAGATCTGTTGCAGCTGTCCGGCTGTCTTGAATCCCAGACTGATTTCGGCATCTTCCTTTACCATGCCACTGAAGTGTTTCACACTCTGGCCTCCCACCTGAATGGGTTCTACAGTCATCACGCTGTGCGTGATCTGGCTGTTGTCTGAGCCGCTTCCACAGGCTGTTAACAACCCCAGAACGGCCATCATTAACAAAGTCTTTTTCATATAGTGTATTTTAAATTTTATTCTTGGTTGCAAAGATATGGACTTCGACTGGTATGCACAACGTCTATTTTCAAGCAAAATTGTTCTTTTGTTTAGATTTGTATTAAAAAAATAGTATCTTTACCGCCAAATAACCTTAATTCTATGGAAAATAACGAGAAACTGTTTGAGATCACCTTCGCCATGATGAAGGAACAGAAGCGCAAGTTGATGCTGGATGACTTTCTCTACCTGAACGACAACCTAAGCGTGGGACAGCAGTTGGCTGAGGATGACGAACTGAAGAAGAGCGAACTGCTCATGCCTATGAAGTTCATGTTCACGCTGGTTGTCATCTGTAAGCGTGGCCATCTTGACATCGAGGTGAACCTGATGGAAATGCATGCAGAGGAAAATGACGTAGTGCTTATCACTCCTGGTTCAATCATCGGTTTCGTCAGGCCATCGGCAGACGTGCAGCTGTTGATGATGGGGTTTGGGGACGATGCTGACACCAATGCCTTGAATTTCGCTTCGGCATCCATGCGTAAGTTTTTCATCCGCCCTGCCCTATTCCATGGTAATTCAAGCGACATGGATGAGGTCACGCAGATCTATAAACTGATGAGGCATACCATACAGAAGCAGAGCAACAAGGAGTATATACGCGAGGCGATTCTGCACTACTTAGGCGCACTGACATGTATTTTCAAGATGGAACAGGATAGGTTCATCAAGGAGCAGAACTACCAGAAACCTTCCAGACGGGAGGAAATCTTACTGAACTTCCTACAGGAGGTACACGACCACTGTCAGGAATCTCGTGACTTAAAGTTCTATGCGGATCGTTTGTGCCTCTCCCCTTCCTATTTGGCGCACATCATCTCGGAAACCAGTGGCAAACATGCCTCGGAGTGGATTAAGGATGCGGTGATACTGGAAGCTAAGGCCATGTTGCGCACAGGCAGTTATACGGTACAGCAGGTAAGTCTGGCCCTGAACTTCCCCAACCAGTCGTTCTTCGGAAAGTATTTCAAGGCGGCAGTGGGGATATCGCCGAGACAGTACCAACAGAATTAAACATTAAACATTGAACATTGAACATTAAACATTGAACATTAAACATTAAACATTGAACATTGAAATAAGAATATATGGAACAGATAATCAAGCATTTTACAGACACTGACCTGTATAAGTTCAGCATGTGCTGCGCCATCATTGACAACTTTCCGCGCGCACGAGTGAAGTATGAGTTCGTGGATCGCAACGGACTGCGTTATCCTGAGGGTTTCGGGAAACTGGTGGAGGAACAGATTGCGATGCTGGAGGACGTGCACATCACTGAGGAGGAGATTCAGTTCATGCACAACAGGTGCTACTACCTGCCTATTTGGTTCTTCACTTATCTGCGTGGCTTCCGCTACAAGAAGGATTGGGCGAAAGTGCATCAGGATGAGGACGGACAGCTGCACATCGAGTTCGAAGGTCTGTGGGCCAACACGGTACTTCTGGAGGTGCAGGTACTGGCCATCGTATCGGAGCTTTATTATAAGGTAACGGGTAAGGACCGTCACTTCGACTACAAAGCCTACTATGACAAGAGCTTTGCCAAGGCGCAGATGATGCTGGAGCATGAGTGTCTGTGGGCCGACTTTGGTCCGCGCCGTCGTGCCAGCTTCGAGGCAGAAGAGGTGGCGCTGCGTGCCATGCTGGATGCTACCAAAGAACATCAGAAGACGGGTAAACCTGGTCGATGCACGGGTACCAGCAATGTGTATTTGGCGATGAAATACAATGTGACGCCTATCGGCACCATGGCGCATGAGTATATCTCTGCCATCGCTGCCATGTATGGTCCACAAATGGCCAACCATATAGCCATGAGTACGTGGCGACACACTTATCGTGGTAGCCTGGGTACCTATCTGTATGATACCTACAAGTGGGATGCTTTCGACCGCAACCTGTCTGAGGACTTTGCCCGTGGGTTTGCTGGCCTGCGTGTGGATAGTGGCGATAACTATGAGCAATTCGAGAAGATGAAGGCGAAGTATGCGACCTTCGGCATTCCTATCGCTGAGAAGCAGGTGGTGTTCAGTAACGCGCTGGATATTCCACGTGCCTGTGAGCTGCAGGACCGTCTGGGACATCTGGCAAAGATTTCCTTCGGCATCGGTACGTGCTGGACCAACGACTTCGAGGGGGTGGACCCAATGAACATCGTAATCAAACTGCTGGCTGCCAAGATCACGGAGATGTGGCCGTTCTACAACGATACCTGCAAGCTTAGTGAAGACAAGGGCAAGGCAACGGGCAGACCTGAAGTGGTGAAACGATACAAAGAGATTTTACATATTGAGGAGTAGTGGAGAGTTTAGAGTTTAGAGTTTAGAGTTAAGAGTTATGAAAAAGATATTTTATAAGACACAAGGAACGTGCAGCCAGTTCATAGAGCTGGAGGCAGATGATGAAGGGCGTGTGAGCTACGCCAATGTCATTGGTGGGTGCAATGGCAACCTGCAAGGCATCTGCAAACTCATCAAGGGGATGCCCTTGGAAGAAGTGCATGCGAAATTGAAGGGCATCCGCTGTGGCAGTAAGATGACCAGTTGTCCTGACCAGATTGCCATGGCCATCGAGGAGATGGAACGCAAGGAACTCACTGCCCATCTGAAGTCAGGTGAGACCATGGCATAAACCGTTACGCCATTACAGCATTACAGGCATTACAGGTATTATTGGTTCTTAATACGGACCATGTTGGAGAACTTCGTCCAACGCTTTTCCTTTTCCCCCTGATATGACTCGGTGATAGGCACATACAGGGTAGCAGAGCGTAGTACATCCTTATCGAAGGTGTCGCCACTGATTCTTGGTGGCGCAGAGGAACGCATGGTGATTTCCTGCAGGCTCGGACAGTTCTTGAAGACATCGTTGCCCAGTTTCTTCACAGACACAGGGATGACGATGGACGACAAGCTGGCACAATCGCGAAACACGTCATCCTTGATTTCCAACACGGAGTTCGGGATGGTCACACCATCGAGGTTGGAACAACCGCGGAACAACTTGGCAGGCAGTTCCTTTATCGCATTGGATAGTTGCACCCGACGAAGGTTGGTGCATCCCTCCAAAGCACTGGAGCCTATCTCTCTCACCGCATTGGGGATATAGAGAGAATCCAAACGGGAGCAATCCTTAAAGGCATCGTGTGCGATGGCCTTTACCGTATAGGAGATGGTAAGGCTCTCTAAGCTGGAGCAACCGTTGAACGCATTGGCAGGAATCCTTTCGATGCCTGAAGGAATGGACATGGTTTGCAACGAGGTACAATTCTCGAAGACGGAAGTACCAAGGCTGGAAATAGAGGAAGGCAGGACAATCTCCTTCAAATCGGCACAACCCTCGAAGGCGCTGTTGCCTACCTCCTTGATGGAATTAGGGATGTTCACCTCCTGCAAGCCAGCGCAACCATTGAACAGGTCGGCTGCGATCTTACTCATGGATTTGGGGAGGTCGATAGACTTCAATGAGACACAACGCTCAAAGGCACCACTACCGATGGTCTTCAGTCCGCTATTCAGTTCCACGTCCTTCAGGTTGGTACAATCCTTAAATACATCACGCCCAAGCTCATTCATGGAGCCAGGCATCTTGATTTCCTTCAGATCGGTACAGCCCTCGAAAGCACTGAGACCTATCTCCTTCACATCCTTAGGAATATCGATGGTCTGAAGAGAGGTACATTTCATAAAGGTATTGGTAGGAATCTTCTGCAAGTTCTCTGGCAGATTAACCGTCTCCAGGTTACTGCATCCCAAGAAAAGTCCCACACCAAGGTCGGTTACCGTTGGAGGGATGGTGATTTCAGTCAGACTATTGCACTCCTCAAATGCCCCTACCCCAATCTTACTGATAGAAGCTGGAATCTCAATAGCGGATAAGCCACTCTTAGAAAAGGCTTTTGAGTCGATCTCCACCACCCGAAATACCAAGGAGTCTACCATGACCGAATCGGGTAACACCACCGCACCGTTATAGAGGGTATCTGCCTTAATGACCTTGGCTTCCATCTTCTTGGGATAGAGCTGATAGGCGACCCCATCGACCACCGCCTTATCGGAGTTTTTCAACTTTATGGGCATACTGGCCATTGCTGAAGCACCAAACAGGCTTAGCAGACACAGCACGAAGAGTATTCGAAAGTTTATTTTCATAGTTATAATTATTATTCGGTGTTCAAATGTCCATAAAAAAGGCGAATTATGCAAACTTTTTGCTACATTTTTGCATTTCTGAGAAGAATGCGGTAAATTTGCAACCCAATAAGCATTTTGGAATTCAAATTGTTAGTTATGAACGTTAAAATTCTTCAACATGATATCACATGGGCCAACCCGACCGAAAATGTCAAGCATCTGAATGCCTTGATTGATAGTCAGAAAGGGGCCGACCTCTATGTGCTTACCGAAATGTTTTCCACAGGATTTGCCACACAACCCGAAGGAATCGCTGAACCTGACGGCTGTGAGACCTTGGAATGGATGAAGCGGAAGGCTAAGGAGTGCAACGCTGCCATAGCGGGAAGCATTGCCATAGAGAAGGATGGAAATTACTACAACCGCTTCTACTTTGTGAAACCCGACGGTGAGGTGACACAGTACAACAAGCGTCATCTGTTCACCTATGGTGGCGAGCACAAGCGCTTTACGCGTGGTGAGGAGCGTGTGATCGTGGAATGGCGAGGAGTACGCTTCCTGTTGCTGGTGTGCTACGACCTGCGTTTCCCTGTATGGAGCCGCAACCGTGGCGACTATGATGCCATTCTTTACGTAGCTAATTGGCCAACTCCCCGTGTGGAGGCTTGGAGTGCGTTGCTGCGTGCACGTGCCATAGAAAACCAGTGCTATGTGGCTGGTGTGAACCGCGTGGGTACGGATCCTAATTGCGAGTATTGCGGTGGCTCTGCCATCATCAGTCCGTATGGAAAGACGCTGGCTACCTGTGAAGATGGAAAAGAATGCATCGCTTCTGCAGCATTTGATATGCAGGAACTGGAAGCTTTCAGAGAGAAGTTTCCTGTGCTCAACGATGCAGACGATTTTAAAATTGAGAATTGAGAATTGAAAATTGATAATTAAAAAAATAATGGAAAAAAGATTATTATTGGGTGATGAAGCGGTGGCACTGGGTGCCATACATGCCGGATTATCAGGAGTGTATGCCTATCCTGGAACCCCATCGACTGAAATCACGGAGTTCATACAAGGTTATCCATTGGCAAAGGAACGTGGTATTCGTAGCCGCTGGTGCACGAATGAGAAGACCGCCATGGAAGCTGCTTTGGGAATGTCGTATGCAGGTAAGCGTGCCTTGGTGTGCATGAAGCATGTGGGCATGAACGTGTGTGCCGATGCGTTTGTTAATTCTGCCATCACGGGTGTGAACGGCGGATTGGTGGTGCTGGCAGCCGATGACCCTTCCATGCACTCCTCACAAAACGAACAAGATTCCCGTTTCTATGGCAAGTTTGCACTGATACCTATCATAGAACCTTCTACCCAACAGGAAGCATTCGACATGATGCCTTATGCCTTCGAGCTTTCTGAACGACTGAAGTTGCCTGTGCTGCTACGCATAGTGACACGTATGGCACACTCACGTGCAGCGGTGGAAGTAAACGAGCCAATGCCACAGAACGAGTTGCATCCCGACTATGAGCGTGGACACTGGGTATTGTTGCCAGGCATTGCACGTCGCCAATATTTATCACTGATTGGGAAGCAACCGTTGATTGCTGCAGCAGCAGAATCTTCACCTTATAATAAATTGACACTTGGTGCCAAGAAGCAACTGGGTGTGATCGCCGCTGGAACGGGATATAACTACGTGCGTGAGGTGGCCCCAGAGGGCATCTCCATCTTGAAGGTTTCCCAGTATCCATTGCCAGAAAAGCAGATTAAGGAAATGGCCGCCCATTGCTCTGAAATCATGGTGGTAGAAGACGGACAGCCATTCATCGAAGAGCAAGTGAAAGCCATCCTCGGTGCCGGCTATCCTATCACAGGTCGTTTGACGGGCAAGCTTCCTCGCACAGGCGAATTGAATCCCGACAATGTGGCAACTTCTTTCGGCTTGGCTCCGCAAACAGCCTTTGAGCCTGCCAAGAATCTGGCAGGTCGTCCCCCACAACTCTGTCAGGGATGCGGCCACCGCGATGTCTATGCCGCCCTCAATAAAGTGGCAGCCGAATTCCCCAATGCACGTATCTTCGGAGATATAGGTTGCTATACATTGGGAGCACTTCCTCCATTCCAAGCCATCGACAGTTGTGTGGACATGGGTGCCAGCATCACGATGGCGAAAGGTGCAGCCGATGCTGGTCAGCATCCTGCCATCGCCGTGATAGGCGACTCCACCTTCACACACTCAGGCATGACAGGACTGCTGGATGCCGTGAACGACCATGCCAACATCACCGTGATCATCAGCGACAACCTGACAACTGCCATGACGGGCGGTCAGGACTCTGCTGGTACGCACAAGTTCGAAGCCATCTGTCTGGCACTCGGTGTGGAGCGTGAGCACCTGCACGTAGTGGTGCCACTGCCAAAGAACATGGAAGAAATCACTCGCATCATCCGCGAGGAAATCAATTATAAGGGTGTCTCCGTCATCATTCCACAGCGTGAATGCATGCAGACACTCAGTCGTAAACTTCGCCAAAAAAAGAACACCAAATGAAAAAAGATATCAAACTCTCTGGAGTAGGCGGTCAAGGCATCCTCTCCATTGCCACCATCATAGGTGAAGCTGCCACAGAAGCAGGCTTGCAACTGAAACAGGCCGAGGTACACGGTATGAGTCAGCGTGGCGGTGACGTACAGAGCGACCTGCGCCTGAGTACCGAGGAAATCTTCAGCGACCAGATCTCACTGGGTAAGGCCGACCTCATTGTTTCCATGGAGCCTATGGAAGCATTGCGCTACCTGCCCTATCTGAGTAAGGACGGGGTGATAGTGACCTCCTCAAAACCTTTCGTAAACATTCCTAACTATCCTGATGAAGCAGCCCTACAAGCAGAGTTGGACGCCCTGCCTCATGTGGCAAAGCTCGACATCGAGCAACTGGCGAAAGACCACAAGATGCCGAAGAGTGCCAATATGATTCTGCTGGGAATGGCCACCAGATACATAGAGATTCTGACCCCAGAGCAGATGCGAAACGCTATAGCACGCATCTTCGCACGCAAGGGAGAGCAGGTAGTTAACGATAATCTGAAAGCATTCGACTTGGGCTATGAAAATATTCAGTGAGGAACTCGTTGAGGAGGCACGCGTCAAGAATAACGTGGCCGACCTCTCTAACGCTACCATCGGTGAGGTTTTACTGGTAGCACAGTATCTGGAACAGAAAACGGGTATCCCTTTCATCCGCATGGATCAAGGCAGTCCTGGACTGCCAGCCAACAAATATGGCATCGAGGCAGAGAAAGCTGCACTGGATCGTGGTGTGGGCTCTCAATATCCCGCTGCTGCAGGCATCAAGGAACTGAAGGAAGCTGCCCATGAGTTTGTCAAGGCTTTCATCAATGTCGAGGTTAGCGCCCGTGCCTGTGTGCCTACCACAGGATCGGTAGCTGGTTCTTTTGGTTCATTCATAGGATGTACACAGCGCATCCCTGGCAAGGACAAGGTGCTTTTCATAGATCCGGGGTTCCCCATCCAGAAGTCGCAACTGCGCATTCTGGGCATTCAGTGGAAGGAGTTCGACATCTTTACCCATCGTGGTGAAAAGTTGCGCGATAAGCTGGAAGACGAACTTTCAGACGGTACGATAGCTGCCATCGTGTATTCCAACCCCAATAATCCTGCTTGGATCTGTCTGGAAGACTCCGAATTGAAGATTATCGGTGAACTGGCTACCAAGTATGACGTCGTGGTGATGGAAGACCTGGCCTACTTCTGCATGGACTATAGACGCGACCTGAGTCATCCGTACCAAGCACCTTTCGTACCCACAGTGGCCCGCTATACCGACAATTACATCCTGATGCTCTCCTCATCGAAGATTTTTAGCTATGCAGGACAACGCATGGCGTTGGTTTGCATCAGCGATGCCCTGTTCGACCGCCACTACCCTGCCCTCGCAGAGCGCTACCATGATTCTGGCGTGTTTGGTCCTACCCTCATCGCCTCCATTCTCTACATGATTACCAGCGGATGCACCGCCTCAACGCAATATGGCTATGCAGAGATGCTGCGCCTCTCTTGCGAAGGGAAGATCAACTTCGTGGAGGATACACGTGAGTACGAGCGTCGTGCCTACAAGATGAAGAAAATCTTTACCGACAATGGTTTCCACATAGTTTACGACCGTGATGTGACCCAAGACGTGGGCGATGGTTTCTTCTTTACCATTGGTTATAAGAACATGACAGGTGGCGAACTGCTCAAGGAACTGCTTTATTATGGTGTAAGCTGTATCTCACTCTCTACTACAGGCAGTGAGCAGTATGGCGTGCGTGGATGTACCAGTCGTATGCGCGACGAGCTTTATCCTGTCATGGAAGAGCGCATGAGAGCCTTTAACGAAGATCATTCATAATTTACATAATTACATAATTCAAATACAATGATTTGGAATCCGAACAAAGAATGTATGAGCCGCGACCAGATGAGCGAGCTCCAAGGTAAAAGATTGCACAAGATTGTGGAGTACGTATATCACAACGTACCATTTTACCGCAACAAGTTACAAGAAATGGACATCACGCCTGATGACATTCGTACCATCGAAGACATCAAGAAGTTGCCATTCACCACAAAGAAAGATCTCAGAGACAACTATCCATTTGGTTTGCAGGCTGCCCCTCAGAGTGAGATTATCCGCATCCATGCCTCCAGCGGTACTACGGGTAATCCTACCATCGTGGGCTATACCCGCAAGGACATTGGTGTATGGAGTGAATGTATGGCACGCTGCCTCACTTCCTATGGTGTGACACGCGACGATGTTTTCTCCGTATCCTATGGCTACGGACTCTTCACTGGTGGACTGGGTGCCCATAATGGTGTGGAGCTGTTGGGTGCCTCTGTGGTACCAGCCTCAACGGGTAATACCGAGAAGCATGCGAAGCTCATTCGCGACCTCGGTATCACAGGCATCGCCTGTACGCCATCCTATGCCCTCTACCTGGCAGAGACCATGGAGAAGATGGGCATCACTAAAGACCAGATCAAGCTGCGTGTAGGTGCTTTTGGTGCAGAGCCTTGGACCGAGAGCATGCGCGAAGAGATACAGGAACGTCTGGGACTGAAGGGCTTCAACCTCTACGGTCTCAGTGAGATCATGGGTCCGAGTGTGAGCTATGAGTGCGAGGCACAGCATGGTTCACACATCAACGAGGATCACTTCTATCCTGAGATTATCAATCCTGTAACCCTGGAGACATTGCCTGCAGGCGAACAAGGCGAATTGGTATTCACCACGCTGACCAAGGAAGGTATGCCCGTGCTGCGTTATCGCACACGCGACCTCTGCTCACTGTTGCCAGGCGAGTGTGAATGCGGACGTACCAGCGTGCGTATGAGTGCCATCCACGGACGCAGTGACGATATGCTCATTATCCGCGGTATCAACGTGTTCCCATCACAGGTGGAGAGCGTAGTCCTCAGCATGAACGAGTTTGCACCACACTATATGTTGGTAGTAGATCGAGTAAACAACCTCGACACGTTGGAAGTGCAGGTAGAGCTCCGTCAGGAATACTTCACCGCCACCTTCGATACCCCAGCCGCCATCGACGAACTGGAGAAGCGCTTGGCAGCCAAGTTGCGCAGTGTGCTTAGCATCGGTGCCAAGGTGAAGCTCAAGGCTCCAAACACCATCGAGCGCAGTCAAGGCAAGAGCGCCCATGTGGTGGACAAGAGACATCTGAATTAAATAAATCAATCATAAGAATGGAATACAGTAACTATTTTAATCCTGAAATCGAAACAATGTCGGTGGAACAGTTGCGTGAGCTCCAACTGGAGCGCTTGCAGCACACCGTGCGTCACTGCATGAATTCACAGTTCTACCGTGAGAAGTTCAAAGAGCTGGGCATCACCCCAGATGATATCAAGAGCCTCGATGATGTGCGTAAGTTGCCTTTCACCTCGAAGGACGACCTGCGTGAGCACTATCCTTTCGGACTGGCTTGCGTACCGCTGAAAGACTGTGTGCGTCTGCACTCCTCCAGCGGAACTACAGGCAATCCTACCGTGGTGCTGCATACGCAGAAAGACCTTGATGAATGGGCCAATGCCGTCGCCCGTTGCCTTTGGATGGTAGGTTCCCGTCCTGAAGACGTGTTCCAGAATTCTGCTGGCTATGGTATGTTCACTGCCGGACTGGGCTTCCAGTATGGTGCCGAGAAGGTGGGCATGCTTACCGTGCCAGCTGCTGCTGGTAACACCTTGCGACAGATTAAGTTCATACGCGACTTTGGTACCACCGTGCTGCATGCCATCCCAAGCTACGCCTCACGTATCAATGAGGTGATGCAGGAAGAAGGCATCAACCCACAACGCGATACGAAGCTGCGTGTGCTCTGCATCGGTGCCGAGCCCCACAGTGAGGAGCAGCGTCAGCGCATCGAACAGCAACTTGGTGTGAAGGCCTACAACTCTTATGGTATCTCCGAGATGATGGGTCCTGGTGTGGCGTTCGAGTGTCCTGAACAGAATGGTCTGCACATCTGGGAAGACTACTTCATCGTGGAAATCATCGATCCTGTGACCTTGGAACCAAAGCCAGAAGGCGAACTGGGTGAGCTGGTACTTACCACCATCAACCGTGAGGGTATGCCACTGCTGCGCTATCGCACACGCGACCTGACACGCATACTGCCAGGCGACTGCCCATGTGGCCGTCATCATCTGCGTCTGGATCGTCTGCAGGGTCGTAGCGACGATATGATTATCCTCAAGGGTGTGAACATCTTCCCAATCCAGATAGAGAAGATCCTGCTGAAGTTCAAGGAGCTGAGCACCGACTACTTCATCACACTGGAGACGAAGGAAGCTGGCGACATCATGACTGTGGAAGTAGAAATCAGTCAGATGTTCACCGACGACTACAGCCGTCTGCAAGCACTCGAGAAAGAAATCACCCGCCAGTTGAAAGACGAGATCCTTATCACACCGAAGGTACGCATCGTGCCTAAAGGCACCCTGAAGACCAGCGATGAGAAGAAGGCCGTGCGTGTGAATGATAAGCGAAAACTATTTTAAAACAACAAACTAAAAATCATTATAGCTATGACAATCAAACAACTTTCAATCTTCCTGGAAAACCGTTCAGGCACACTGAGCAAGGTGCTGGAACAAATCAAGAAGTCGCAGATTCAGCTTATTGCCATCACCATTGCCGACACGGCTGAGTATGGCATCCTGCGTATTATCTGCAATGAGCCCACCCGTGCCTATGAGGAACTGAAGCAGGCAGGTGTGGCTGTAGCCCTCTCTGACGTCTTCGCCATCGAGCTTGACAATGAGCCTGGCCGTGCTGCCGATGCCATCAGCCTCTTCAGCGATGCAGGTATCAGCGTGGCTTACCTCTATTCTTTCTTGTTCAATGGCAAGGGTATTCTCATCTTCCGTACTGACAATACGGACGAGGCCCGTGAGACCATCATCCTGAACAACCTGAAGTTTGTTTCTGAAAGCGAACTCAGTAAGTTGGTTTAGTGTTTAGAGATTAGAGCTTAGTGTTTACCAAATAAAAAGTACATGAGATTATGAAAAAGATTTTATTTATGATGGCATTTATGCTCACAACGCTGGGTATGAATGCTCAAGAGAAATCTGCCACAGACAACATCGTTCTGGATTTAGAGGTGAGCTCAGGTTCAACCTACAAACACCTGCAGCAATATAACTTCTCAGTGGATCTGGGATACCTGCTCTTCGAGCGCGTATATCCATATGCCCGCTATGAAAGCAGTCTGATGCTCTACCATCCAGAAGGCATCAAGCACTATGGTAATACCTACAATGTAGGTGGTGGTGTAGGTGTGATACTGAAGAGATTCAAGGATGCAGACGATGAAGATGAAATGCATCACGGTGTGGAATTCACGGCTAATGTGACCACCAGCGTGGGCGGCCACGACTACCGTAACACCAGTTACTATGCAGGTTTCCGTCTTAGTGTTGATGGCATCTTCTTGGGACTGGGTTTCCGTCGCATGCAGGCACACGACAGTGCTCACTTCCCTAGCTACAATGCTTTTGTATTCAGTATAGGATTATGATAGTAGGAAAATAATCTAAGAAAAAGAGGCGGTTATGAAAACCGCCTCTTTCATTTTATACGATCAGGAGTCGCCTGGTGTGATGCGTATGTCCGAACTCTACGAGATAGACGGTCTCCTCCTTGAAAGGCGACATCATCTCCTCCATCATTGGAGGCATGTAAGAGTGCGTGCAGGCATAGCTGTACTTCAGGTCGTGATAGCCCTGCTGCAGTCCGCCTGGCTTATCAACGATGAGCGTCACCAGCTCCAGGGGGTTCCAATGCACCTGACGGGCTTGGAGCATCTCCTGCCATGTGTAGTCACTGCCACCAAGGCGCCACAGGATACGGTCTCTTGGGATTTCCTCACCATCCACCACGATAGAGCCCACCTTGATTTGGCTGAGGAAAACTCCACGATAATAAGGCAGGCGAATCTTCAGTTGGAAGCCTGTCACCTTGCCGTCAGAAACGATATTTCTGAATCCTACAGATTGTATGACTTGTTTTTCCATATATTCTCCTCCTTAAAATTAATCACCTAAAATTCGCTTCATCATGATGTGCTGCTTACGCAGGGTCTGACCCACCTCGTAACCTTGGTCGTACTTGTCGCTACCTTCGTATTCGCTCAGCAGGTAGCCGTCCCATCCATGATCTATCATAATCTGCAGCACACGCTCATAAGGAATCTGCGTTTCCTTGAAATCATCGCTCATGTGGAAAAGCTTGGCATGGCAGCAATAGATGTATGGCAACAGTGGGATAATGTCCTCTGGCTCACTGTAAGAAGCCCTCTGTCCTGGAGTATTTTGTCTGCCTGCATTACGGAACACACTGAAATCGATGTTCAGTCCGAAGTTCTTCGTACCCGTCTGCTTAATGAAGTCCACATACTCTAAGATGAAGCCCTCTGTGAGGCTGGATGGCGTATGGATCTCAGGCAGCATCACCAGTCCTAAGCGCTCAGCCAGTGGCAGGGCCTTGGTTATCACCTCGCGCCAGTTGTCGATAGGTGCCAATTGGCCGTCCTTCACCGTCATCTTCGTACGCATGCACTTGAAGCCCAAGCGATGAGCCAGATGCAGGTCGCGACTCAGATACTCCACGGTTTCATCCACAGTCAGCTCACGGTCTTGCAACACACGACCATCTACCCAGTGGCCATATTCCACAGGCTCGATGTTGTACTTACGGCAGAGCGACCACCAGTAATTAATCCATTCTTCAGTTGGGTTAGGGTAATTGGCAATGTGGGCATTGGCCAAGATTTCGATGCCATGGGCGCCCATGTCGCATACGTCTTCGAAGCAGTCTTCGAGGTTTTTCTCGAAGCCAAACTCGGCAGAGTAGCTATAGAATGACACGCCACGTTTGGGTCCCTTGCGTGCAGGGGTGGCAGTAGGAACCTGTCCCTCGCCTTGTGATGCCCATACAGAGGTTGGCAGCACGCTCGCAGCAGCTGCCACAGAAGCTCCTTTGAGGAAGTTTCTCCTTGAAATGAGATTGTCTTTCATATTTTAAATAATTAAGGTAATCAGATGCAAAGATAGAAAAGATTCTGTTTTATGCAATACAATTCTTGACATAAAAAGTTGCACGATTTTAAAAATAGTTCATATATTTGTACTAATAAAACCTAGTATTATGAAAATCATAGACGAAAAACTACTCAATGAGGTGACTGCCGAAGCCCGTCGATCCCCCCGCCTACGCATGAATTACAATTTTCATCAGAGTCTTGACGAGAAGTGCCACCGCTTCCTCAACGCCTTGGAAGTGGGCACTGTAGTTCCCATCCATCACCACGTCACGAAGGACGAGACGTTTATCGTGCTGCGTGGCAAAGTGCGTCTGAACATTTACAACGACCTTGGAGAGGTCACTGAGAGCGTCGAACTCAGTCCTGTAGAAGGGCGCTATGGCGTGGATATTCCCCGTAACACCTGGCATGCGGTAGAGAGCCTGGAACCAGGCAGCGTCATCTTCGAGGTGAAGGAAGGTCCCTTCGTGCCTCATGAGAAAGACGGCATACTCACGATTCAAAAACCTTAAAAACATAGTTACGATGAAAAAAATCTTTTTTGCACTGGCCATGGCTGCCATGGCCTGCCTTATGCTGGTCGCTTGTGGCAAGTCGGATGGAGTGAACAACTTCACCATCAAGCGTGGCACTAACCTGAGCCATTGGCTCTCCCAATCCAGAGTGATGGGTGAAGAGCGTCGCAAGCACATTCAGGAAGACGATTTCGCACGTCTGGAGCAACTGGGCTTCGACTTCGTGCGCATTCCTATCGATGAGGTACAGTTCTGGGATGAAGATGGCAACCAGTTGCCTGAAGCGTGGGAACTGCTTACCAATGCCATCAACCTGGCAGAGAAGCACCATCTGCGTGTAGTGGTCGATCTGCACATCATCCGTTCACACCGTTTCCTTGACAACGACAACTCCAACACCCTGTTTACCTCGGAAGAATCACACCCGGGCCTCATCAACCTGTGGTACCAGCTCTCCGATGTGCTGAAAGGCTATAGCAACGACTCTGTGGCCTATGAGTTCATGAATGAGCCCGTGGCACCAGAGCATGAACAGTGGAACGTGGTGGTGGAGAAAGTACACAAGGCGCTGCGCCAAGTGGAACCACAGCGCACCCTCGTGATTGGGTCCAACCGTTGGCAGGACTATGAGACCATCAAGTACCTGCGGGTGCCCGAAGGCGACAAGAACATCATCCTTTCCTTCCACTACTACCACCCCATGGTCATCACCCACCGTTATGCCCGCTGGACGCCTGTGGGTCAGTTCACAGGGAATATAAACTACCCGGGCGTGCTCATCACGCAGGAGGACTACGATGCTGCGCCTGAGGCCATTAAGGAAGAACTGAAGCCTTTCCTTACCACCGTGTGGAACAAGGACAAGATCCGCGAAGATTTCAAGGATGCCATCGCTGCCGCCAAGAAGTACGACCTGCAACTGTTCTGTGGCGAATGGGGCGTTTATGAGCCTGTGGAGCGCGACTTGGCTTACAAGTGGTACAAGGACATGATCGATGTGTTCAACGAGTTTAATATCGCCTGGACTACCTGGTGCTATGATGGCGACTTCGGTTTCTACGACCAGCGCACGGAGTCATACAAGGACAAGCC
Source organism: Bacteroidaceae bacterium (assembly GCA_017650045.1). Classification (GTDB taxonomy): domain Bacteria; phylum Bacteroidota; class Bacteroidia; order Bacteroidales; family Bacteroidaceae; genus Bacteroides. The sequence goes on from JAGCFP010000083.1 coordinate 19,624, forward strand.
TTTGGTAGATCTCCTCATGTCTGGCAAGGCATTGGGCGAATAAAACAAATCTGAAAACCTCGTTATTCTTTATGCTTATGAAAAAAATCTTATTGATGACTGCAGCGCTGTGCCTCTCCTTGATGGCGCTGGCAGGACAATACCGCAATTTCCGCGCCACAGCCTATATCATGGCTGGCGACGTGAATCGCATTGGTACGGTGGAGAACTGGGAAAAATCTTATGCCGAGTTCACGAAAAACCTCAAGCTCGACAAGGTCTATATCGAGACCTTCCGTGATATGACCTACTCGGAGGATAAGGCGCTCGAAGCTGCCATCAAGTTCTTCCGTTCCAAAGGCATCCAGATTTCTGGAGGCATCACCTACAACTGGCGTGGTGGCGTGCGTCAGCGCTGGGAGAGTTTCTGCTACAGCAATCCTGAGCATCTGGCCATCATCAAGGACGTGATTGAGCGCACTGCTGCCCTCTTCGATGAAATCGTGCTGGACGACTATTATTTCACCAACTGCAAAGACGATCTCTGCATCGAGGCGAAGGGCGACCAGTCTTGGGGTGAATTCCGTTCCGACTTGCTTGACCGTGTGGCACGCGACTACATCGTTGGTCCTGCCCATAAGGTGAACCCTCAATGCAAGGTCATCGTGAAGTACCCCAACTGGTACGACCATTTCTATGGCTTGGGCTTCGACCTGGCACGTGGTCCCTTTACCTTCGATGGGGTCTATACAGGTACGGAGACACGCGACCATACCAGCGAGCAGCACCTGCAGGCCTATGAGAGCTACGGCATCATCCGCTACTTTGAGAACATCCGTCCGCAGCACAACTTCGGTGGTTGGGTAGATACAGGTGGAGCCTCCTACCCCGACCTCTTCGCTGAGCAGCTCTGGCTCACGCTCCTTGCCAAAACCCCAGAAATCACGCTGTTCAACTATTCAAGTATGACCCGCCCCTTCCGCACCATTGATCGCCCTTGGGCAAAATACGGTCCTACGTTGGATTTGGATGACCTGCGCGCTGAGTCTGCCCGTCGTGGTGTGACAGAGCCTACTTGGGGACGGGTAGCTGAGTATGCCTACCAGAAGATCGATGCTGTGCTGGGTGCTCTGGGCAATCCCAAGAGTATCCCTGCCTATAAGCCTTTCAATGCAGAGGGTGAGGAATTCCTGCACAACTACATGGGTATGGCTGGCCTGCCCGTCGAGATCGTTCCAGAGTTCCCTACAGAAGGGAATATGGTCCTGCTCACTGAAGCCGCAGCAGCCGATCCGAACATCCTTGCCAAGATGAAGGCACACCTGAAGAAAGGTGGCGACATCGTGGTGACCTCTGGTTTCTATGCCGCTATGCAAGACAAGGGTATCAAGGGCATCTTCGAGATGCAGGCCACTGGGCGCAAGGCCCTTATCGACACGGTGGTCACTGCTGGTCCTTTTGGTAATCGCGGTCCTGCCCTCAAGACCGACGTGCCCATGACCATCCCAGTCTTCACCTACTTCACAAACGATTCTTGGGAGATGATTTCCACACTCGACTATGGCAACGGTTGGCCACTGTTGCACCACAGCGTCTATTCAGAAGGCAACATCTACGTATGGGTCATTCCCGACAATCACAGCCATCTGTACGCCCTGCCTGCCCCAGCGCTCAACCTTATCCGTAAGACCGCCTCACGCGATCTGGATGTCTATATGGAAGGGCCTGCGCAAGTCTCCTTCTTCAACTATGACAATGGAACCTTTGCCGTGCACTCCTTCCAGGACGAGCCTGTGGAAGTATCCTTCGTCCTCACACGTGGGAACAGCCTTTCCGACATCGCCTCAGGAGCACAGGTCAATGGTGAGAAACGAGCCTTCACCCCTGTGAACGGCCATCCACGTGAAGACCGTCAGGAAACCGTTGTCAAGGTGACGGTTCCACCCCACTCCTTCCGTGCCTTCCGCATCCAGTAATCGCAGGAAGCTGACCAAACAAAAAGGGGCAAATCAGCCCCTTTTTTTATTTGCTTTGTTCAGCGCCGATTACTTCGTCAGGAAACCCGTATCCTGCATGAAGCGCACCATGGCCTCCATCCATAAGTCGGACGATTTGCCCGTTGGTACAGCCCCGAAGCCATGCTGGCAGTCACTGTAGCAATGCAGTTCCACTGGCAGCTTGGCTTTTTGCCATATCTGATAAGCCGTGATGCACTCCTCTGGATGGAAGATATCATAGACCGGTGAGCAGACAAACAGTGGAGCCGCATCAGCAGGAGCTTCCCAGCCTTCTACCCAGCCACCATACACCACGCCCGAGAAGTTGGGCCTGCCAGCCTCTGAATGCACCAGCGCCTGATGCATCGCCACCACAGCCCCTGCAGAGAAGCCCACGATGCCTATTTTATCAGGGTTGATGTTCCACCTGGCAGCATTCTCACGTACCAAGCTGATGACACGGTCGGCATCCTCGAAAGAGAGGTGACTATTCTCCATGTTCAGGCAGTTCTGTGTCGCCGTGAGATTAGGATCCGTGTCAGACATGCTCATCAACGCCATCACGAACTTCATCATCTCCCCAGGGTCGTTGGTCACCTCACCCTTATCATTCAGGATAGGCGTTGTGCGATATTTCAGCACGATGGCAGCTATGCCCCTCTTGCACAACTCATGGGCCACCAATATACCCTCAGGAGTGTAAGAGAGCAGGCAGAACGCGCCACCCGGGCACACCACCATAGCGGCACCCGTAGCCACACTCGGATCGGGCAGATAGACTGTCATCTCAGGGGTAGAGACATTGTAATAGATCACGCTCCCCTCACCTCCTGTCACACCCTCAGGATGCGTCCAGGTCTCAGAGCCAGGAGCCACCCCATCGTAGAGGCGCATCACCTCCGTGGGTTCCACCACAGGTGCCCCTCCCACATTTCCAGAGCCCATCACCAACTGGAGTTGCTCTTTATTACCATCACTCTGCAGGTCGCCCTGCTTGCATGAAACCAGTGCCAGCATTAGCACAGCCCCGATTAATAATACATTTTTCTTCATATTGTCATTCATTTTATCATTGTTATTGCAAAGATATGGCTTTTTTTGATTACTCACAAGTTTGAAAAACAACTGAGGAATTGAGGAACTGAGAGGTTATAATAGCAATCCCCTCCGCGCTTCACAGCGCAGAAGGGATTCTTGCATCTTAGCATTTCATTTAGGAAATGCTAACTTGTAGCCTTTCAAGATGGCTGATACCGGCACCTCTTCGGGCTTGATGCCATTCTCCACACAAGTCATGGCTATGATGACGGGCAGCAACTTTTGATAACCATCTGGAGCATCGGGAGCAGGCAGAATCTGATACCCGCCTATGCCCGTGAGCATCATCACACGGCGCAGATACGCCTCCGTATTGTTGCCATCACTCGGTGGCGCCCAACGCATCAGGATGTTATGCAGGCAGAAAGTGTCTCTATGCTTCTGCAGTTCCACATGGTAGGTACGCAGCAATTTCCAAGCTGCCCGATAGCCATAGGCCTTACTCATATAGCAGACAAATTCCTTGTCGGTCTTTTCAGGGTCTGTGCCCTGCCACCTGCTACGCCCGTGGCGTATGTTCAGCGGATTATTGTTCCGCAAACCTCTTGGTTCATCATTCAGATTCATTTCCATAATTATCAATTCTCCATTTTTAATTTCTTAAACTCTCCATCATTATCACCCCTGCAGATGTACTTCCTATGCAACCAGTTGTCCAGCATGTGTAAGCAATCTTTCGGCGTAGGTTTCATGCCTTGGGCAAAGCGCAGGTTTTTCAGGTCGGTCACGGTGAACGTGTCGGGCAGCACCTCCAGCAGGCTGCGCGGACCGGGTCGTCTATTCACTTCCTCCTCCTTCACGATGTCGGCATCCAGCGCCTTACCGAAGAAGGTAAGCTTACACCACAGGTCGTACTTCAGGCTCCAGCGGGTGAACTGCGCTATCTCGTCGCTCCATTGGCAGCCATGAGCCACGTAGAGCGTCATGGCTCTCAGGTAGGCTATCACCAGTGCGCGGTAGCTCAGCACTTCGTAGGTCTCATCGTAGCTCAGGCTGGCCAGTCGCTGGCACTCCTTCATCAGGTGCTCGGCCAACTTGGTTGCTTCCATGCTCACCACCTCCCCTTTGGCCTTGTTCAGGTAGTCGATGAAGGGGCGCAGTTCGGCAGCGAAGTCATCATCGTAGGTACCGATGCGTGGCAGGTCGGCCCCACGCTCTGCCCGAATGGTAGAGAAGCTCAGTCGGCTCAGGGTGCCATCGGTCAGCGCCTTGTGGAAGTAGTCCTTTCCCTTCTGGATGGTGGTGCTGGCGTTCCAGTTCCACTTTACCCTCACCTTGGCAGTCACACTTTGCGCACCCACACGCTCCTGTCCGTACTCCCCGCAGTCGAATGCCAAGCGGATGATCTGGCTCACCTGCTGCCCGCGGGCCGAGGTCTTGAGCTGGTCGAGCAGTTCTATCTCATCCATCAGCGTGTAGAGGAACTTACCTCCAGCGTCTTGCAGTCTCTGCACAAAAGCTGCATTGGTCATATCAGGAACCAAGACCTGGATGCAAAGGTCATCGGGTCGCTGCGGTTTCTCCTTGTTGGCTCCCTTGGTGCTGAGCTTCATCTTCCATTCCTGCTCCCGATGGCGGTTGTCGGCATCGCGCTCCTCTATGTCGGCCAGCACGTACTTGATGGGCTGGTTGATGCACGACTTGCCCGATGACATCTTGGCCATGAGTACCGACATAAAGGTAGCCTCGCGTGGCACGTTGTCAATGTAGCGGAAGGTCACGCCACCCAGATGGGCACCCAGTGCAGGAAATACGCTCATGGCCACGGCAGGCTTGTAAAGCAGCGGTACCTTACTGGTAAGCAGGGCGATGAGGGGTGGCAGTTTCTTAGGCATCTGTGGTTCCTCGTTGACTATTCCCTCTGCAGGAGTTTCGTCTTCCAGTTTCTGTCTGGTCTCAGCCACCTCGACGGCTCTCTTCAGCACATCGGGTATCGCGTCCAACTTTGCCGTACGGCAGGCACTCTCTATGCTGCTGCGCCAGCGGTCTATACGCTCACCGTAGGTAGGCACCAGTGCACCTATGGTGGCAGGATCCTTCCCATAGAGATGCGTCAAGTGGCAGGCCATGGCGAAGATGAAGTTATTTCTTGACCCATGCTTCGGTGCACCGCCCAACTGCTCCTCCAGCGCCTTCACCACGAGCGCTTTATTCAGGCACGTGAAGCGCTCCTTGAATTGAGAATCGGGCTGCACCACTTTGCCTTCTTGCATCTTTGCATCTTTGCATTTCTCAGTATTCTGATCTTTGCATTTTTGCATATTTTCATCTTTGCATTTTTGATAGATTCCACTGAACGGCTCTCCAAACAGCAAGTCGGGATCTATGAAGTAGGTGTCATCACGGCAAGGACAGAAACTGAGGCGGGAAAAATCCTTGCAAACCTCGTCGATGGCCTCACCCATCAATTCAGAAATCCATTTCTGGTCAGCCTCTATCGTGCTGCCAGAGCGGCCTTTCAGCACCAGTCTCAGGCCATGCCCTTTAGCGGTGCGGTGTGCAAAGGCCAGGAAACCCTTTGTTTCGACACCATTCGTACGCATGGCGCTCAGGAACTTCGCATACAGCTCGTTGGCATTGCCCTCTGTGCGGTCAAAGTCCATCATAAACAGTCCCGTAGGCTGCAAGAACTCCTCGCAGCGGGAGCCACGAGGCTTCTCGCCCCGCTGCTTGCACTCCTCTACATACTTATTATATAGTTTCTCATTCAGCCAGCCCCCGAAGATGAAGGCAGGCAGGTCACCCTTGCGCTCCGCATTTCCGTTGCGCACATCAGCGATGGTCTGAGCCACGCGCTGGTCGTCCAGCAGCAGCCCGAAAGTCTCTGGACTGCACTGCTTCCACATGTTGTCACGTTTGTTTCTTATAAATCCAATCATAGTATTTCTATTTTTTAATTATCCATTTCCTTCGTTTTCTTCAAGAAGCCCGCTACGATGAGGTAAGCCTGATGCACCATGCGAGTGATTTCACGCCATGTGAGGAACTTGGTCACTGCGATGCGGATGACGATCTTCTCCTGTGTGCGACGCACCACGCACTCATAGCCCTTACCATGCTCGCAGAACAGCTGTTCGTAGCGATGGTTGTCCGTTGGCAGTTGGTCCATGCGTGTCACCTTCACCATGCCATTGGTGTTCAGATACACCAGTGCGCGATACTTGTGCGGATACTTGCACAGTTTTTCTCCACTGTGCCATTCCTCAGGTTCGATGGTCATGCTGCCATCCACCAGATAGTGTGTCTTCGTGTCAAGGTTGAATACCTTCTTCAAAATTTCTTTCATATTCTTTTGAGTTTTTGCGAGCGAAACCACGGTTACGGGTGGCCACCTTTCTCCTCGGAGCGTTCCGCTGCTTCAGACTCTGGTTAATAAAAAAGTTCACCGCCAGCCCCTTGTCTCGGGCCGACGGTGCAAAATTAGGGCAGCATTTTCAGGCAGAAAAACTTTTAGGAATGATTGGAAAACAGCTTGGAAAACAAGGGGCTGTTTTGGAAAAGAGGTAAGAAATGAGGGCAGAATTTGGGGAACAAGCAGGACAACAAAACCGCAGATGATGACATTGTTCTTTATTTCTTAGAACATTGCATAGACTTCGATACTAAAGCTATAGCTATCAGTCTTGGCACTACCTCTAAACACGCCATCAATCAGCGGCGTTATCGGATGAAAAACGCATGGGTATATCCGATTAATAACAAAGTGTGACTGCCATTTCATCGTAATTTGATGAAATACAATAAATCCACTAAAATTAAGTGTGACAGGGAATCTATATATTCAATCTTTATTTGTCTTATATTTGTAGAAAAGTTACACAAATCTATCAAAATTA
>JAGCFP010000084.1 GCA_017650045.1 Bacteroidaceae bacterium
CACGGAAAGAGTGAACTTTGTGCGGAAGTGTATCTGGAAAAGGCGCAACACCTACATAATGAAGGGAAGTATAAGGAAGCGGATAAGGTTTGTGATGAAGCCATCGGACGTTATCCGTCTTATCGTCGCATTGCTGCTTTGAAAAACCTGAAGCAGCAAATGTATCAGCCATCGGTTAATGTGCGTTATCCTCAGTTTGGCCATCCGTCAGAGGATGTCAAACTACAACTGCACTATGCCAATGTGCGAGGGGTGGATGTCTATGTCTATCAAACTGCGCTTACAAGTATCCCTGAGAATTATGAGCCAGACAAGATTGCTTATAAGAACTACAGCTTGCTAAAATCGGAACACTTTACTTTCTCGGAGGCCGATTTAGTGAAGAAGGAGCCTATTCTGGATAAGGATACGGTTCTGACACTCCCTGCTGTCAGTAAACCTGGGGTGTACTTGTTGCGTGTGGTACCCATCGGAGAAACGGGTATGGTCAAGATGGACTACATGGCTGCTTCAAGACTGAAACTGGTGTCAATGAATTTAGGTGATGGCAAGTATGAACTGACTACCATAGATGGACAGAGTGGTCATCCTGTCACTGATGTGCAGGTCACTCTCTACTCGGGTTATGGACGTACACGCAAGTCGTTGCAACAGTTCCTAACGGATAAAGAAGGTAGGTACCTAATACAGCTGGATAAGAATGAGCGTGTAAGTGCCTATAGCTTGAGTAAGGGTGATGATACAACGTTGAAGAACCAATATCTGAACTTGCAAAGCTATTATCGTACTCCTTCTTCCCAAGATGATAGAACGGAAGTGAGAGCATTCTTGTTGACCGACCGTTCTCTGTATCGTCCTGGTCAGACAATCTATGTCAAGGGCATACTTTATAATCAGAAAGGCAGGGAAACGGAGGTAAAAACCGACTTTAACGATGAGTTGCTGCTGCTTGATGTCAATGGACAAGAAATCAGTCGCCAAAAGGTAAGTACGGGTGACTTCGGCTCCTTCCGTGCAGAATTCATGCTTCCAAGTGCTTGTCTTAATGGTGATTTCACTTTACGCCTCAATGATAATGGAACAACGACTAACGTGAGGGTGGAGGAATACAAACGCCCCACTTTCGAGATAGGATTTAATCCTATAACCACCGCTTATCGTTTAGGCGATGAAGTGGTGCTGACAGGTTTTGCCAAAATGCTCAATGGCGTCTCTCTGCAAAATGTACCTGTGCACTATACCGTGATGAGGCAGGAAGAAGGACGCTATTGGCGATGGGGAAAAGAGAAGCCATTGGTAGCCGATAGTGTCACCATAGACCAAGCAGGCAACTTCAACATTCCATTGCATTTACAGAAAGATGATTCGCGCCCAAGAGTGAATACCTATTATTTCCATGTGAACGTGACAGTCACTGATGTGAATGGAGAAACTCAGGAAGCATCCACAACATTGACGGTTTCACAGAAGGCGTACACAATCTATGCAGATATTCCAGGTGTCGTGGAGAAAGGAGATTCCTTGAATTATACCATTCGTGTAGAGAATTTCCAAGGCGAGGGTCAGGCACAGAAAGTACGCTACCGCCTTTTCCGCATTGAAAGCACTCAACCCGATGAGCGTAAAGAAGTAAAGGTTTCTGAAGCGGTGGTAGATGCTGGTCAGAAGGTGGATTTCACAGCTTGGAAGTCGTTACCATCTGCCAGGTATAAGTTGGAAACATCCCTTCCTATGGAAGATGATTTGGAGGAAGCTTTACGTGCAGTGAATATGGTAGAGTTTATGCTATATTCTGTATCTGACAACAAACTTGGTACGTTCACGCAGGTATTCTGTCCTTCTTCAAGCCTGACGTTCTCAGAAACAGAAACTGCGGACATCATTTATGGAACATCTTTCAAGGATACCTATGTCTTCTTGGATATCTTCAAGGGAAATGAGCGCTTAGAAAGTCGGGTCTTGAACCTGTCAGATGAATTGACTACTTTGCACATGCCATATAAGTCGGTTTATGGCGAAGGCATCACCTTGCTGTTCTTCTTCGTGAAGAACGGGGAAGCCTATTCTCAGATGGTAACATTGAACAAGAAATACCCTGAAAAGGGATTGAAGTTCAAGTGGGAAGTATTCCGCGACAAGTTACAACCAGGACAGCAGGAAGAGTGGAAACTAGTCATCAAGGATGCAAAAGGAAAACCTGCCGTGGCAGAACTCTTGGCACTGATGTATGATGAGTCGCTCGACAAGATTTACCATCGTAGTCAGGGGCTCTGGGTGAATTATCCGCACTATTACAGATATGTGAATAAGCAGATGACAGGTAGGATGGAGAATTCTATGTATCTGCAAAAACTCATCCGCAATCTCGATGTAGCTCCGATGCTGGATTTCGACTACTTTATGTCCTTCTTCCACCGCTACTATTATAATAATAGTGTGCGTATGTATGCCAGAAGTCTGGGGGCTGCAGCTCCTCAGATGAAGATGGGCGTGGCCATGGCAGAAGCAGAAGATGCAATGGTGATGGAGGAAGCTACTATGGAAACTGCTGCCTTCGATGATATGGGTGGTGCGCTCAACGAAGAGGATGCAGGACCGATGGAGCTGCCTAATGCAGACGCATCTCTAAGAACTAACTTTGCTGAAACTGCATTCTTCTATCCACAACTTCACACCAATGAGCAGGGTGAGGTGGTGATTTCATTTACTATTCCAGAGAGTCTGACGCGTTGGAGTTTCGTGGGTTATGCTCACAGTAAGGAGATGGAGACAGGAACCCTGAAAGAAACCGTGACAACTGCCAAAGACTTTATGCTCAGACCTAATATGCCACGTTTCCTTAGAGTGGGGGATAAGACGCAGATAGCTGCCTCTGTGCAGAATCTTAGTGAAAAACAAGTCGAAGGAACGGTAAACTTCATCTTGTTTAATCCTGTGGACAATCGCGTATATTCTTCTCAAAAGTTGCCTATCAATGTGAAAGCAGGTGAAACGGGTAGCGTGAACTTTGGCTTTACTGTTCCTGAAGATATCGACCTTATGGGTATCCGTATGATGGCGAATACCGAGGAATTCAGCGATGGAGAGCAGCATGTGTTGGCCGTATTAAGCAATAAGCAATATGTGATAGAAAGTGTGTCCATGCCTATCCGTGGTAATCAGACTCGCACATTCAGCTTGGAATCACTTTTCAATCATCATCATAAGAGTGCCTCTCAGAAACGTCTGACAGTGGAATTTACGGGCAATCCTGCGTGGTATGCTGTTCAGGCATTGCCATCGGTAAGTACCCCGCTACACGACAATGCCATTGATTGGGCCATTTCTTATTATGTCAATACGTTGGCCAGTCATATTGCCAATAGTCAGCCTCGCATTCAGCAAGTGTTCAATCGTTGGAAGAATACCGATGCTGCCAAGGAAACCTTTATCAGCCAACTTCAGAAGAATGCCGATCTAAAGGAAATCTTGCTGAATGAATCACCTTGGGTATTGGATGCTCAGGGTGAAGCCGATCAGCGACAGCGCATCGCTACGCTCTTCGATCTCAATCAGATGAAGGATAAGCAAACCTCGGCTTTGGTAAAACTGCAAGGTCTGCAGAACGAAGATGGCGGATGGAGTTGGTACAAGGGAATGCGAAGTAGTTGGTATACCACAACTTTCATTGTGGAGCAACTGGCGCGTATTCCGATACTTACCCAGACAACTTTATCTCCACAGAGTGAACAGATGCAGGAAAAAGCATTCAGTTATCTGCATGATGAGGCTCTGGATACCTATAAAGAGATTCAGCGATGGATGAAGCGTGACAAAAACTATAAGTACGAGTATTTGTCGAATGCCATGATGGATTACCTCTATCTGATAGCCATTACAGGCGTAGATGTACCCAGGCAGAATAAAGAAGCCTATGCCTTCTTCATGGAGCGTGTGCCCAATAACCTGACGAATGGTTCTTTGACTTGTAAGGCCATGAGTGCAGTGATTTTGAAGAAAGCTGGACAGGAAAAGAAAGCAAATGAGTTTATCGCTTCTTTGAAAGAGCATCTTGTCATGGAAGACGAACTTGGAGCGCACTTTGCCTTCCTTGATCAGCCTTATGCTTGGGGTATGCTCCCCATTCCTACCCATGTGGCAGTGATGGAGGCCTTTGGCGAGTTTGAAGGAAATGAAACCCTCATTGAGGAGATGAAAATCTGGCTGTTGAAGCAGAAACAGACTCACGGATGGAACAATAGCGTGGCCACTACAGATGCCGTGTATGCTTTGCTATGTACAGGTACAGACTTGTTGCAAAATCAAGGAGATGTGAGAATCAGTATTGGCGATGAAGTCATTGAAACTCTTGCTCCTGCAAAGACCATTGTGCCAGATCTGGGATATGTGAAGCAGAGTTTTACCGACAATAAGAAAGTGCTAGATGCCAGTGAGGCTGTGGTGGAGAAAAGGGATGCAGGCATTGCATGGGGAGCTGTCTATGCCCAATATCTCTCACCAATGACCGATGTGACACAACAAGGAGCAGAATTAAATGTAGATAGGAAGTTCTATGTGGAGCGTACAGATGCCAATGGCAGGAAGTCGTTGGTGCAGATAGGTGATAAGGCGATGCTGAAGGTAGGTGATATGGTCGTTTCACGCATCACCATCTCTTTAGACCGTAGCATGGACTTCGTGCAACTGAAGGATCGTTTAGCTTCTTGCTTTGAACCATTGAATGCACTTTCTGGTTATCGTTGGAACCTAGGCATTGGATACTATGTAGAAAGTGAAGATGCTGCAACCAACTTCTTCTTCGATGCTTTAGGAAAAGGAGTCTATGTTCTGGAAAGCAGATATCGTATTTCAAGGGCTGGAACTTATCAGGTTGGCATTGCAAGTATGCAGTGTGCCTATGCTCCGGAGTATGTCTCTCACTCTTCTGGAATGACTATAGAAGTGGAATGAGTGTAAGTCTTTCTAGATGAAATTATGGTTTTTCAAATAAAAACTGTACTTTTGTAGCATTAAAGCTATAATTGAGATGAAACGTTTTTTACTCATCCTATATTTTTTAGTCATCGGGGTGTGCTGTGCGTTATGTCAACCGCAGTTCAATCCGACGACTACTTCTGTTGATCTTGGAAAAGTAGAGTGGAAGAAACCCACTCAAATTAAATATACGATTACCAACTCTGGAAATGCTCCTTTGGTGCTCTCTGATGTAGAACCGGACTGTTCTTGCACAGTGGCCGATTGGACGCAGAGTCCCATCGCTCCGGGTGAAAGCGGTCAGATTAACCTTACTTTTGAAGCCGAGACTCTGGGGCATTTTCAAAAGTCGGTAGCTGTATGGACCAATACCGAACCTCACATTGCTTATCTGTCATTCAGAGGACAGGTGCTTCCTGAAGTGAAAGACTATACGGCATCGCATCCTTATCAGATAGGCGATATCCGCTTGGATACTACGAGTATTGATTTCCCAGAGGTACACTTAGGTGAACGCCCTGTGTTTCACATGAGTATGGCCAACATGTCTCAAGAGAATTGGGAACCTGTCTTGATGCATCTGCCTTCTTATATGACGATTATGTCTACCAAGGAGATTTTAGCTCCAGAAGACAAGTGTGATATAGAATTGACCTTAGACTCATATATGCTTCCTGACTATGGACTAACGCAGACATCGGTATATTTGTCTCGTTTCCCTGGTGATAAGGTTGGTGCTGCTAATGAGATTCCTGTGACAATCGTGTTGTTACCCGATTTCTCTGCTCTGACGGAGAATGATCGCTTGAATAGTCCGCGTATTCAGATTTCTACTACAGAGATAGACATGAGTACGGAATTACAGAGCAAATCAAAGGTAAGAAAAGACATCACCATCACGAATGCAGGAAAATCCTTACTTAGGATAGGAAAGTTGCAGGTATTCAGTAGAGCTGTGAATGCCGATATAAAGAATACAAAGATAGCTCCAGGGGAGTCAGTGCCATTGCGAGTTACGGTGAACAAAAAGGACATAAGACCGAATAGCCGAATGAGTCTGCTGATTATCAGCAATGACCCTGACCATACGATGGAGATAATCAATATTAAGACTGAATAATAGTAATGAAAATGATATGATGGATCATCCTGAAAATAGCGAAGAATACAAAGGTCTGCAGGTAAATGCAGGCGTAGAGGGCGGCGTATCTATTGTAAATCCATATCGCAAGAAAAATCCTCGTAAGCCACAGCCAACAGTGTCTGAGTTTGTAGAAGGTATCGTGAAGGGTGACATAACCATGCTCAGTCGTGCTGTGACATTGGTGGAGAGCGTGAAGCCAGAGCATCAGGTCATTGCGCAGGAAGTGATAGAGAAATGCCTGCCGTATTCGGGTAATTCTGTACGTGTGGGTATCAGTGGAGTGCCTGGTGCAGGAAAGAGTACTTCCATCGATGTGTTTGGGACGTATGTACTTGAGAAAAAGGGAGGAAAATTGGCTGTGTTGGCCATAGACCCAAGCAGTGAACGCACCAAAGGAAGTATCTTAGGTGACAAGACGCGTATGGAACACTTAGCTATTCATCCGAAGGCATTCATTCGTCCTAGTCCTTCTGCAGGTTCTTTGGGAGGTGTGGCTCGGAAAACTCGTGAGACCATTGTACTTTGTGAAGCTGCAGGATTCGACAAGATTTTTGTGGAGACCGTAGGTGTAGGACAGAGTGAGACTGCTTGTCATTCCATGGTGGATTTCTTCTTGGTCATCCAGTTGGCTGGTACTGGTGATGAACTTCAAGGTATCAAGCGTGGTATCATGGAGATGGCAGATGGTATAGTCATCAATAAAGCTGATGGAGATAATGTAGAACGTGCAAAGCTTGCAGCAAGTCAGTTCCGCTCTGCATTGCACATGTTCCCCGCTCCAGAATCAGGATGGACTCCAGAAGTTCATACCTACTCTGGTTTCTATAATCTGGGTGTAGATAAGGTTTGGGATATGATTTACCGTTACATTGACTTTGTGAAGCTGAACGGTTACTTTGATTACCGTCGTAATGAGCAGAGCAAATATTGGATGTATGAGAGTATCAATGAACAACTGCGCAACAGTTTCTATCAGAATGAACTTATCGAGCCTATGCTTGCTATGGAAGAGGCGAGGGTGTTGCAAGGCAAGGTCACTTCGTTTGTAGCTGCGAAGCATTTACTTGATACCTATTTCGATGAAATGAAGAAATAATATTTAAACTATAAGGTCATGGATAAACAAGCCAATTATATCAAACGCATAGAGATTCCGAATCTTTGGGATCGCTATCGCATTGCTTGGGACCTTCGCCCTGATGTGAACATCTTGGGTGGTATAAATGGTGTCGGGAAAACGACCATCCTAAATCGATCCATTGATTATCTGGAACAGACCACGGGTCATGTGAAAAATGATGAGAAAAATGGCGTCAAGGTGTTTTTTGATGATCCCGAAGCCACCTTCATACCATACGATGTGATTCGTAGCTATGACCGCCCACTGGTGCAGGGAGAGTTCACTGCACGTATGGCAGACCCCCAAGTGCGTTCAGAACTGGATTGGCAAATTTATCTCCTCCAACGACGTTACTTGAATTATCAAGTCAATATAGGAAATCGCATGATAGAATTGTTGGGTGGAGATGATGAAGATCGGTTAAAGGCTACTAAAGTGTCAGAACCAAAGCGTAAGTTCCAACGACTCATTGATGACCTTTTCAGTTATACTAAAAAGAAGATAGATCGTAAAAGCAATGAGATTATCTTCTATCAAGGACGTGAACGCCTCACACCTTACCAGCTTTCCGCAGGAGAGAAACATGTGTTGGTCATTCTACTTACTGTTTTGGTGCGAGAAGGTGAGCACAGTGTACTTTTCATGGATGAGCCAGAAGCCTCTTTACATATAGAGTGGCAGCAACGACTTATCAGTATGATTAGAGAACTGAATCCCAATATGCAGTTGATTCTTACTACACATTCTCCTGCCGTCATCATGGATGGATGGATGGATGCTGTAACAGAAGTCAGTGAGATTGCTACAGAGTTATGAGTCTTTCTCTCCGAAATAATTTGTCTTCCCAATACTTGGAGGCTGCATCTAAGCTTAGTCCCAAGCAGAAGCGTCGTCGCATCGTGGCTTACGTAGAAAGCTACGACGATATATATTTTTGGCGAAGCATTCTCTCTGAGTTTGAGAATGAGACACGTTATTTCCGAGTGATGTTACCCTCTAATTCATCTCTTTCCAAAGGCAAGAAGATGGTACTTACCAGTTGCTTGCGAAGTACACAACTTGGAAAGAATCTTATTGCATGCGTGGACAGTGATTATGATTACTTGCTGCAAGACTCTACAGATGTTTCCAGGGAGATGAACACGAACCCTTACATTTTCCAGACTTATACATACGCCATAGAAAACTATCAGTGTTATGCTGAGAATCTTCACGACATCTGTGTGGAATCTACATTAAACGATCATCAGATATTCAATTTTCCTGCCTATATGCGTGAATATTCTGAAATAGTCTGGCCTCTTTTTGTATGGAACATCTTACTTTATCGTCAACACATGAATAATAGTTTCCCTATGAATGTCTTCTGTAACGTCACCATTCCTCCTACGATTGACATTCGGAAACCTAAGTTCAGTCTTGATGCCCTTCGCTTACAGGTGGAAAGGAAGATGGACGAGTTGGCCAAACGACTTCCTCAGTTTGTAGATAAACTCGAAGGGATGGATGAAGAACTTCAAAGATTGGGGGTAACTCCTCAATATACCTATCTTTTCATGAAGGGGCATCATATTAAGGAGAATGTCGTGATGAAACTTGTCAATCCTGTGTGCGTCCAGTTGCGTCGTGAACGTGAAGATCAAATCCGTCGTTTGGCTCAACATCGTAAGCAATATGAAAACGAACTCTCAGGCTACAATAACAGTGCGTCTCCTGTGGAAGTCATTATGCGCAAGAACGACAATTATAAAGATCTTTTCCTCTACGAATGGATACGTGAGGATATAAGCCAGTTCTTGATGGAGAGTGAAAAGAAATAATTGCGTTTTTAGTTGCGATTCCAGAAACTGGGGTTGAATAGAATAAGTACGGAGAATAATTCCAGACGACCCAGTAACATTAAGAACGATACCAACCATTTCCCTGCTGCAGGAAGTAAATGCCATTGGAACTCATGTCCTGAGGAACTTAAGCCAGGTCCCATATTGCTGAGAGGAGAAACGACACATCCTACTGCTTCGACAAAAGGTAATCCCATCACCATGAATATAAGTGTACAAGCTACGACGATGATGAAATAGAGCATGGTAAATCCCATCACAGTACTGATAAGTTGTGGTGCCACCGCTTGTTTGTTGATACGAACAGGTAAAACGGCATAAGGATGCAGGATATGACGGAATTCGTTCTTTACTGTCTTCATAAGCACCACCCAGCGTATCATCTTCATACCACCACTGGTACTTCCTGCACATGCACCTATCATCATAGGAATAATAAGCAATCCCCATCCTACTGCTGGCCAAGTCATAATATCACTGGTGGCAAGACCACTGGAAGTGTGTAATGAAACAACCTGGAAGAGTGCTTTGCGGAAAGCCTCTTCACCTCCCATGCCTGTGCGTGCAAACAATATCAGTGTGATAATAAGTGTTAGACCAATGACGGAGCATAAGTAGAATCGCAGTTCAGTATCATCGGAAAATTTACGAAACTTACGTTGTAGGAACATCAGTTGCAAGTTGAAATTGATGCCACAGATGAACATGAAAAGTGTGATGACATATTCAATGTAGGCAGAATGATAGTATCCTATGCTTTCTTGATGGGTAGAGAAACCACCTGTGCAAGTCGTAGAGAACGCATGGCAGATACTGTCGAATGGACTCATACCTCCCAATAGTAGAAGTCCGAAAACAATGACAGTGAAGCCTGCATAAAGTGACCACAGCCATTTGGCAGTGACCCCAATGCGAGGAGTAACTTTGCTGCGGGTAGGTCCACTAACTTCTGCAGCAAAAACCTGTAGGCTCCTGCTTCCGAAGATAGGGAGTATGGCAAGGGTAAACATCAGTATGCCTAATCCGCCAAGCCATTGGGTAAAGCAACGCCAAAAGAGAATCCCATGGGGCATGGAATCAATATCCGTCAGTATGGTACTTCCAGTACTGGTAATGCCACTCATAGATTCAAAGAATGCATCAGAAACATTGGGAATATGTCCGCCAATAAGATAGGGTAGGGTTCCAAAGATGGTATAGGCTAACCATGAGAAAGTGACAAGCACATAGCCATCACGTCGAGTAAACTGACGTGGAGCATTATGCCCGATAAAGAACAGCGTCAGTCCTGCAACAGAAGTTATCAGTGTAGAGATAAGGAAACTCTGCAATGCATCGTCTTGATAATAGTATGAAACGCCTGCGCTTATGGCAAGCATCAGTGATTCTATTCCAAGCAATACACCTACTAACCTGAATATGGTCTTGAACCTTATCATTTGAAGAACTTTTCGATTTTCTGAATCATGCTGCTAAGACAGAATACCATCACATGGTCGCCCTTCTCAATAAGGGTGTTGCCATTTACCACCATACCTTCACCTTTACGTACCAGTCCTCCGATGGTTGTTCCCTTAGGAAGCCCTAAGTCTTTAACTTTATCCTTCGTGATACGCGAACCTTCTTTGACAATAAATTCAGCGACATCTGCATCAGCAAAGGTAAGGCATTTCACGTTCTCCACATCAGCATCCAGCATCATTTGGTAGATACGGCTGGCTGCTATTTTCTTCTTGTTGATGACAGTCCCTATATCCAGACTTTCTGCCATAGGGATATAATCGATATTCTCTACTTCTGCAACTGACTTCTGAACGCCATAGCGCTTAGTAGCCAAGCAAGAAAGAATATTGGTTTCTGCATTTCCAGTGAGTGCGATAAAGGCATCCGTATTCTCCAATCCTTCATTGAGCAGAATGTCCATGTCGCGTCCATCTCCTCCAATGACGAGCACATTTCCTGATAAAACATTATTCAGTCGTGCAATGCGGTCAGGATTCTGTTCAATGATCTTTACGCTCATATAGTCGGGCACATACATGGCAGTACGGATGGCAATGCGGCTTCCGCCCATGATCATCACACTGCGAACGTCTGGATAGTCTTCCTTTCCTGCTATCTTACGGATATATGGAACATACTTACGTGTAGTGGTAAAATAGACAATATCCCCCAGACGGATGAAATCATCACCACGAGGAATGAGGGTTTCACTACCACGTTTGATGGCCACTACGTGATAAGGAAGGTTGGGAGCACCCAATGTTTTCAGTTGCACATTAAGTATTTCTGCTTTCTGACGCATTTTCACTCCTATGAGGATAAGGGCACCATCACAGATTTCCCACCATTGTCTTACCCAACTCATCTTGATGGCAGAGACAATTTCCTTCGCTGCCAGATGTTCTGGATAAATCAGTGAGCCCACTCCCATCTTTCGGAAGAACTCCTGTGCATGAGGGTCCAGGTATTCATAGTTGTCAATACGAGCCACTGTCTTGCGGGCGCCTAAATCAGCAGCAAACATGCAGGAAGTAAGGTTACGACTCTCGTCTGGTGTTACTGCAATAAAGAGATCTGCCTTACCTGCTCCCACATCCTTCAGTGTATGGATACTGCTGGGACTTCCCACCGCCGTCATAAGGTCGAAATTGCTGCTAAGTACACTAAGTTTCTCCTCATTCTCATCGATGAGGGTAATGTCTTGATTCTCGCGTGAAAGCATCTTTGCGAGATGGGTTCCTACGGCTCCAGCGCCAGCGATAACGATTTTCATTACTTATAAGTTTTTAGATAAGCACTTGGCTATACCTTCTACGTCGATGCCACAGATATGATAAAGCTCAGCCACTTTCCCATGTTCGATGAATTGGTCAGGAATACCCAGACGTTCAACTTGCGGATGGAATCCGTGTGCGTCCATCCACTCTAATACAGCACTTCCCATGCCACCAGTGACTGCTCCGTCTTCGATGGTCACGATGCGTTGGAAGCGCTTTCCTATTTCCTTCAGCATCTCCTCATCCAGCGGCTTCAGGAATCGGAGATCATAGTGAGCAATGCTCTTCCCAGTTTCTGCTTCAACTTGCTTGATAGCTTCTGAAGCCAGATTACCTATTGGTCCGATACTTACTACTGCCAAGTCCTTACCATCTTTCAATAGTTGGCCTTTCCCAACAGGTATTTCTTCCAACGGACAATGCCAATCGTCCATTACACCACGCCCTCTTGGATAACGAATGACAAACGGACCTTTATCTGGCAGTTGTGCAGTGTACATCAGTCGGCGAAGTTCCTGTTCATTCAGTGGTGAGGCGATGGTAAGATGTGGAACTGTGCGGAGAATGGCCATATCGAGCATTCCATGATGGGTAGGACCATCTTCGCCCACTAATCCTGCTCTATCTAAGCAGATTACCACAGGAAGACGTAGCAGGGCGATGTCATGTACAATGTTGTCAAAGGCTCGTTGCATGAATGATGAGTAGATGCTTAAGAAGGGCTGCAGACCTTCTTTTGCCAAACCACCTGAGAATGTGGCAGCATGCCCTTCTGCAATACCTACATCGAAAGCCCTGTCAGGCATGACTTCCATCAATTTATTCATAGAACTTCCAGAAGGCATTGCTGGCGTGATGCCCACTATACGCGGATTCTGCTTTGCCAGTTCTACCAACGTTTCTCCGAATACATCCTGATATTTCATGGGGAGTTCCTGAGTGCTTTCCTTCTCTTGCTCTCCAGTATTAGGGTCGAATTTTCCTGCTGCATGCCATGCTGTAGGATCTTTCTCTGCAGGCTCAAAGCCTTTGCCTTTCTTGGTATGCAGATGAAGCAACTTCGGACCCTTCATTTCCTTCAACTGTTTGAGCACACGCACCAAGTTTAGTACATCGTGCCCATTGATAGGACCGAAGTAGCGGATATTCAAGCCCTCAAAGATGTTCTGCTGTTGGGCAATGGTACTTTTCAGACTATTGCCCAGACGGATGAGGCTCTTTCTGCGGTCATCATCCATCAAGCCCAACTTTCGCAGCACTTTCGATGCTTTATCACGAAGGTTGTTGTAGCCTTCCGAAGTATGCAGATTAGCCAGATATTCCTTCATGCCACCCACACTGTTGTCTATCGACATGTCGTTGTCGTTGAGGATAATCAGCAGGTCATTTGGAGTGGTCGATACGTTATTTAATCCCTCAAATGCTAATCCACCACTCATGCTCCCATCGCCTATCACTGCCACTACATGACGGTCTTTTTCACCTTTCAGTTGGGCAGCTACTGCCATTCCAAGGGCAGCAGAGATGGAGTTCGAAGCATGTCCGCATGCAAACGTATCATACTCACTTTCCTGTGGAGAAGGGAAGGGGCGGATGCCCCCAAATTTGCGGTTAGTTGAAAAAGTCTGGCGCCTTCCTGTCAATATCTTATGTCCATAGGCCTGATGCCCCACATCCCACACGATGCGGTCGTAAGGTGTCTGGAACACATAGTGCAGCGCCACTGTTAGTTCCACGGTTCCAAGACTGGCTGCAAAATGCCCAGGATTGCAAGAAACCTCCTTAATAATGTCTTGGCGAAGTTCCTTACATAGCTCTGGCAACTGGCTGACTTCCAATTTGCGCAGGTCGTCTGGAATATTTATGTCTTTCAGCAGTTGCTGCTGTTCTGTATCTTGATTCATCTTATTTCTTAATCAATTATGCTGCGAAGATAATAAAAAAAAAGATACTTGGAGAGATATTCGTATTTTTACTACATGTTGTTATTTTTTTTCTTGTGCACAGAAACATTTTTTCTTGTGCGTAGGAGTAAATTATCCCTATGTAAAATTTTTTTTCTAGTTAGGAAAATATTTTTTCCTAGTTAGAAAATAATAATATTGAGAAGAAATGAAAGTTGTAAGCCTATCATATGAAAAAAATGCATTATCTTTGTCGGATAATATGCAAAAACTTGATGCCGTATGCTGAAACTCTGCACTGCTGTGGAAAAGCCAGTCTCCATGCCTGCTCTGCATTATGGAGAAGACATGCTGATGCTCGGTTCTTGCTTTGCTGATCAGATGGGAAAACGCTTGATGAATGCGAAGTTCCAATGCGATGTAAATCCTTACGGGACATTGTACAACCCATGCTCCATCAGTAGGGCTTTGCGCGAAATCATAGAGGGAAAGGCGTATTTGGCACAAGATTTGTACTTTTATAATGGATGCTGGCACAGTGCAATGCATCACGGAGATTTCTCTAAGGTGCAACAAGTTGATTCACTGCGACTTATAAACGAGCGTATCAGTCGGGCACACCAACATCTTGGCTCTTTGAAACACTTGTTCATCACTTTTGGCACTGCATGGGTGTATGAAAGGGAAGGGAGCGTCGTGTCAAATTGTCATAAACGCCAAGAATCCGACTTCCTTAGA
This sequence comes from Bacteroidaceae bacterium, assembly GCA_017650045.1. Taxonomy (GTDB): domain Bacteria; phylum Bacteroidota; class Bacteroidia; order Bacteroidales; family Bacteroidaceae; genus Bacteroides. Next base: position 14,502 of record JAGCFP010000084.1, read on the forward strand.
AGGCGTCTTTCGGTGGAAGAAATAGTTGACGATTATGCTGAATTGACAACGATGTTGCTTGCGAAATATCCTGACATGGATGTGACATTTTCTGTCAGTCCTATCCGCCATATTCGCGACGGTTTACATGAGAATCAACTCAGTAAAGCTACCTTGCTGATGGCCATCGACACTTTGCAGGAAAAACTGCATTCTGAAAGGATACATTATTTTCCTGCCTATGAGATGATGATGGATGAATTTAGAGACTATCGGTTCTATGCGGCCGATATGGTGCATCCCTCAGAAGTGGCGGAGCAGTTGATTTGGGAACGTTTTGTGGAATATACCATGAGTACTGCCACTAAAGAGCAGATGAAAGAAGTGGAGAATGTGGAGCGCATGTTGAGCCATCGGCCTTTGCATGAGGAGACGGAGGCTTACAAACAGTTTTTGAAACAATTAATACTGAAGATAGACCAACTCACGGACAAATATCCGCAGCTGGATTTTAGAGAGGAAAGGAAAGAATGCCTTACGAAATTGGAAAAATAGCGCAAATTATTGATGCTCGAAGATTGGGTGATTCTACGCAGCAGATAACTTGGCTGCTGACTGACAGTCGATCACTGACGACCAATCCTGAGCAGACTTTGTTCTTTGCCCTTCAGACGGCAAGGAATAATGGTGCGCGATTCATTCCCCAGCTTTATGATAGAGGAGTGAGGAACTTTGTGTTGAATGAAGAAGGGCTCAGTAAATTGGATACAACCCTCTTGAAAGATGCTAATCTGCTGATAGTCAATCATCCGCTCCAAGCCTTGCAAACATTGGCAGAGTATCATCGCCGTCGTTTCCATTGCCCTGTAGTGGGAATTACTGGCAGCAACGGAAAGACCGTGGCGAAAGAATGGCTTTATCAGTTGCTCAGTAAGGGCGGCCATAAAGTGGTGCGCTCTCCACGCAGTTATAATTCGCAGGTAGGTGTTCCACTCTCCGTTTGGGGGCTCGATGAGGATACGGAAGTTGGAATCTTCGAAGCAGGAATCTCCAAACCTGGTGAGATGGATGCATTGGCAGACATTATCAAGCCTACCATTGGCGTACTGACGAATATTGGAGGTGCCCATCAGGAGAACTTCACTAACATGCGACAGAAATGTTTGGAAAAACTCAAGCTTTTCCGTGAAAGTGACGTGATTATCTTCAATGCCGATGATGAGCTTATTAACAGTTGTGTGCAGGAAACTATCTTGCCCACTCGCCAGATGGCTTGGAGTAGGAAGGATCCAGAAGCGCTCTTATACATTAATGAAATAGAAAAGGGAGAGCAATCTACGAAAGTGAAGTTCACTTATCTGCATGAGTTCATGGCTGGCTTTAATCTGCCTTTCATCGACGATGCCTCTATAGAAAACTCACTTCACTGTCTGGCAGTTTATCTTTACCTGCTTCGCGAGATACCAGAAGGTTTGCTGAAAGGCTTAGAGACTTTGGAACCAGTGGCCATGCGTCTGGAGGTGAAGGAAGGTAAAGACGGTTGCCTGCTCATCAACGATAGTTACAACAGTGATTTAGGCTCATTAGACATCGCTTTGGATTTCTTAGGTCGTCGTTCAGAAAGTCACCAATTAAAGCGCACTTTGATACTGAGTGATATGCTGGAAACAGGATGGTCTTCGAGCACGCTTTATAAGAAAGTGGCAAAGTTGGCCGAGACCTATGCTGTGGAGCGTATGGTAGGCGTGGGACATGAGATCAGTAAGGCTGCCTTTTGTTTTGAAAAGATAAAGGAGAGTCAGTTCTATGAGAATACTGCAGAATTATTGGATGCCATCAATCATCACCAGTTGGAACTGCGGAATGAAATCATTCTGATTAAAGGAGCCCGAAAGTTTGGTTTCGATGCGTTGACAGAACTGCTTGAGAAGAAAGTGCATGAAACGATATTGGAAGTCAACCTTGGTGCCATGATTGCCAATCTGAATCACTATCGCAGTTTCCTGAAACCTGAGACCAAGATGGTTTGCATGGTGAAGGCTTCTGCTTATGGAGCAGGGTCTTATGAAGTGGCGAAAACATTACAGGAACATCGGGTGGATTATCTGGCAGTGGCAGTGGCAGATGAGGGCTCTGAGCTTCGAAAGGCTGGCATTACCGCCAACATTCTGATTATGAATCCAGAACTTACGGCCTTCAAAACCATGTTCGACTACCATCTGGAACCCGAAGTTTACAGTTTCCATTTGTTGGATGAATTGGTGAAGGCTGCAGAAAAAGAAGGTGTGACGAATTTCCCAATTCATATCAAGTTGGATACAGGAATGCATCGTTTGGGCTTCTTGCCAGATGAGATTCCTGCATTGATTGCCCGCTTGAAAGCACAGAATGCAGTCATGCCTCGCTCCGTATTCTCTCATTTTGTAGGAAGTGATTCTCCGCAGTTTGATGCCTTTACTCGTCGTCAGATTGCCGTATTCGATAAAGTTTCCAGTGAATTACAAGCGGCCTTCCCACATAAGATTCTGCGTCATATCTGCAATACGGCAGGCATCGAACGATTCCCTGAAGCACAGTATGATATGGTGCGTCTGGGTTTGGGACTTTATGGTATCAATCCTATCAATAATGGTACGCTACACAACATTAGTACGTTGAAGACCACCATCCTACAGATTCATGAGGTTCCTGCAGATGAAACAGTGGGGTATAGTCGTAGAGGTGAATTGAAGCGGACTTCGCGTATCGCTGCCATTCCTATCGGCTATGCGGATGGCTTGAATCGTCATCTGGGTAGGGGAAATGCCTATTGTCTGGTGAATGGTCAGAAAGCAAAATATGTGGGAAACATCTGCATGGATGTTTGCATGATAGATGTGACGGATATCGACTGCAAGGAAGGAGACCAAGTTGAGATTTTTGGCGATCACCTTCCTGTGCATGTACTGAGTGATGCATTAGACACTATTCCTTATGAGGTACTGACAGGCATCAGCAACCGTGTGAAGAGAGTGTATTATCAAGATTAAAACATTAAAAAGAATAGATAGTAGAAACATTTAAAATTCAGAGATTATGGAAAACTTGATTTTATTTGGAATGCCTACGGGCTCCGAGTGGATTATTATCCTCGTGATTGTATTGTTGCTCTTTGGTGGAAGGAAGATTCCAGAGCTGATGAAAGGCTTAGGTAAGGGTGTTAAGATGTTCAAGGACGGCGTAAACGAAGCTAAGGCTGAGATTGACGATGCTGCCAAGGAACTGGAGAAGAAGGACACAGAAGAGAAGAAGACAGAGAAGTAATTTTTATAGGAATTCCTGACAAAGAGAACACATGGGAATCGTTAAGCAAATCATAGAAGAGAGAGAACTGAGTTTTTGGGACCACTTGGACGTCTTGCGTTGGCTATTGTTCCGAGTTATCTGTGCATGGGTGATATTGTCTGTTGGCTTTTTCATCATTATGCCTGATTTCTTTGACAAGATTATTCTGGCTCCTTGTTACAACGACTTTGTCTTCTATGATTTCTTACGATGGATAGGACAGCAGTTGCATCTCAGCGACCCGTTCTTCACGCAAGATGAGTTTGAAGTTCACCTGCAGAACATCAACCTTGCTTCCCAGTTCTTTACGCACATCACCACCTCTTTCCTTATGGCTGTGGTGGTTACAGCTCCATATCTGGTTTATGAGATATGGCGCTTTGTGCGTCCTGCCCTCTATCCTAACGAACTGAAGGGCGTACGAAAGGCTTTCTCCTTGGGTACTGTCTTTTTCTTCATAGGAGTGGCTGTGGGCTATTTCATGATCTTCCCATTGGCGCTGCGTTTCCTCTCTACCTATCAGTTGAGTGTAGCCATTGAAAATGAGATTTCACTGACTTCCTACATCGACAACTTCATGATGCTGGTGCTCATGATGGGTGTGGCGTTTGAACTTCCATTGGTTACTTGGTTGCTCTCTCTTATAGGATTGGTAACACGCAGTTTCTTGCGCGAGTATCGCAAGCATGCTTTCCTGTTGATAGTTATTTTTGCTGCCGTGATCACTCCTACAGGTGATCCGTTCACGCTTTCTGCAGTTTCTCTTCCGCTTTATCTGCTCTATGAACTCAGTATTTTCATGGTAAAGGAAGACAAGGATGAAGACGAAGAGGAAGAAGAAACTGAGAAGGAAGAAGCAGAGACTTCGGAAGGCAAAGAGAATAAGTTGGTGGAAAACAAGGCCGAAGAAACAAAAGCATTGCCTTCTAAAGACCAAGAAGGAACTGCCACGGAAGATGATTCTGCTCCTGTTGATGGAGAGAACATCTCTGATGCTGAGACTTCGGAGGAAGTGAAAGCGGCTACTCCTGCTCCTACAACGATGGAGTTTCCAGAAGAGAGCGAGTTTACACCTGAGAGTGAGGGGGTTAATCTTGCAGCTCCAGAGATGGTGGAATATGAGGATGAATATTACATGGAGAACGATATGGTGCAGGTTCGTCAGGTACCTAAAGAGAAGCCTGTCGATTCTGTTGCTGTTGAGGAAACAGCAAAACCTGTTGATTCAGTTCCTGTAGAAGAAGCAGGAAAAACTGCTGAGACAACTTCTTCAGAAACTTCTGCGAAAGTCTATGAAGATGGTGTGGCTCCATACGAAAAACTCTATGTACGTCCAGAAGATCAGTTTGTAGATGGCGGAGATGAGTCTGGCTATATGTTCCAAGGAACACCTCCTATAGATCCTTATGCACCTTACAAGGAAGTTGTGGAGCGTCCTGCAACAGTCTCCTACGTGGCTCCACAGGCGTTGGAAGGTTTGGATTATTTGGAAGCTGCTCGCGTGGAAGCACGGGCCGCACAGAAAGCTGCTGATGCTGCTGCTCAGATGGCACAGAATGCTGCCAATGAAGCCTTGGAAGCTGCTAAGCGTGCTAATGAGGCAGCAGAAGAAGCTATCCGTAAGGCAGAAGCCGTACTGAAAGAGATGGAGCGTCGAAAAGAAGAAGAGGAGTTGAAGAAGGCCATCAAACCCATCATCGATGTGAGCAAGATCCGTTATGACATAGATAGTCTGCCTCCAAAAGCGTGAAACCACAAGACTCTTACGACATTCTTTTGGCAGCGGCCTCATGTAGGGAGGATGAGCTGAAAGTTGCCTATAGGCAGTTGCGTGAACTGCTTGAGGAATGTTGTAAATCGCAGTTGGATGAAACGGCGTTTCAAAAAGCCGATTTAGCTGCCTGTATTAACTATGTGGCTGTGAAGCTTAATATCAGCAATGTTGCGCAGCATAGGTTGCATACCTTTCGTCTAACTTCCAATGCCATCTTAAATCATCAGGAGGAACCTACCAGAGATTCTTTGCTTAGGGATGTCAAGACCTTGGCTTTCTTTATACAACTTATTTCCGATCAACCCATTCCTCCTTCATTGCATCGTTTGCTCCCACAGGCTGATGCTACCTATAACGCTGCTCCTCCCTCTTTGCGCAAGGAAAAGTGCATGCGCGTGTCTTACTTGTATAAAGATGATCACTACCTTTACGTTCAATCGCTGGACAAATCTTTTGAAGAACCTCTAAAAGTACGATACAACATTGAAGAAGTGAATGCAGAATTTGCTGAAACGTCTTCCTTGCTTTGGTCTCAAGCTGTATTAAATCTTCTGGATGTTGGCATTGATTCTGAGGGAATCCTTATTCCTACGATCATCGTACTTGAACCAGATTATCTTTTGGATATCAGTTCTTTGGCAGAGTGTTATAAGGAATATGGGCATCATCCTGCCAATTACTTGGTCAATCGTCTGTCCCCTTCACAAAACACATCTGCCATGCTTCTTGGAAATATCGCCAATCTTTTCTTGGATGAATGGATTTATGCGGTTGAGACTCCTGATTACCAAAAATGCATGCGGAAAGCCTTTCGTATATATGCTTTACAACTGGTGGCTTGCAACGAGTTGAATGATCCTGTAAAGGCAAAGGCTTTCTTCAAGCAGTGTGAGCAACAGTTTCTGAACATGAAGCAGACTGTGGAGCATACCTTTCAGGCTGAGGGGTATAAACTCCAAAAGAAGGATGCGGTTTTGGAACCTAGTTTTATATGCGAAGCCTTAGGTGTTCAAGGCCGTCTGGACTATATGCAACGTGATATGAGCTCTTTCATAGAGATGAAATCAGGCAAGGCAGAGGAGTTTAAGTCCAGAGGGCATTTACTCTTGAAGGAAAACCATCAAGTGCAGATGCAGCTCTATCAGGCGGTGCTGGAGTATTCCATGGGGAAAGACCATCGGCATACCAAAGCCTATTTGCTTTATTCACGTTATCCTTTTCTTTATCCAGCACGTCCGTCGTGGGCTTTGCTTCGTAGAGTCATCAACGTCAGGAATCAGATCGTAGCTACGGAGTATGCTGTGCAGCAACAGCATAGCGAGGAGTTTACAGCAAAGTGTCTGGCAGCGATTAATCCTGAAGTAATGAAGCAGCAAGAGGTAAACGACAGATTCTGGAACAGTTACCTGAAACCTCAAATAGCCAGTTTTGAGGAGAAATTGTATGCACTTAATTCGTTAGAACGATCTTATTTTTATACGTTGTATCAATTTGTCACTACCGAACTCTATATTTCCAAAGTTGGTGGAAGTGCGTATGACCTTCAGCGGGGTGCTGCTTCGCTGTGGCTTTCTACTCTGGAAGAAAAGGAAGAAGCAGGAGAGATTGTTTATGATTTGCAATTGGTCGAGAATCAAAGCGCATCGGAGCAAAAACCTTTCGTGGTTTTGAAAAGGGAAGTGGCTTCGTCCATGCAACCTAATTTCCGTGCAGGTGATGCAGTGGTGCTTTATAAGAGGAATCTGCCAACCGACAATGTGACTTGCCAACAAATCTTCAAAGGAAATGTGGAGGATATTGGGAGAGAACGATTAGTGATTCGTTTGCGCATGTCGCAACGAAATCCACGAGTGCTTCCTTCCGATAGTCTTTATGCCGTAGAGCGTGACTATATGGATACGTCGTTTCTCACAATGTTCAAGGGTTTGGTAGCTTTCCTTTCTGCAAATCGTGAACGTAGGGCATTGCTCTTAGGACAGCAGTTGCCTCGTTACGATTCTGCTTACGATGAACGTGTATCTGAAGAGACTGACGATTTCAAACGCATTTCTCTCAAGGCGCAGGCGGCGAAGGATTATTTCCTGCTGATAGGTCCTCCTGGCACGGGGAAGACTTCCCGTGCCTTGCGAACTATGGTGGAAGATTTTCTTAGTCAGGAAAAACAATTGCTCCTTCTTTCCTATACCAACCGTGCAGTGGATGAGATCTGCAAAATGTTGGAACACATTGAGCCTGTACCTGATTATATTCGTATAGGTAATGAGTTGAGTTGTGAGGAAACCTATCGTCCTCATTTGTTGGAGAATTTATTGGACGGACTGATTAATCGGCGTGAAGTGCGCGAGCGTTTGGAGCGTTGCTGCATCTTTGTGGGAACGGTTTCCACCATCTCTGCCAAACCAGAACTTTTCCACTTGAAACAGTTCGATGTGGCGCTTATTGATGAGGCTACGCAGATTTTAGAACCTCAGCTGCTTGGCATTCTTTGTGCTCAAACTCCTGAAGGAAAAGATGCGGTAGGAAAGTTTGTGTTGATAGGCGACCATAAGCAGTTGCCTGCTGTGGTGCAGCAATCAGTTCAACTATCTGAGGTAAAGAATGAACATTTGAGGAGCATCGGTTTACTCAATCTCAGGGATTCTCTTTTCGAGCGATTGTACCGAAATCTGACCGATCAACACTGTTTTGACATGCTTTGCCGTCAAGGGCGCATGCACGATGAGGTTTCTGCGTTTGCCAACGATACCTTTTATGAGAAGCGCCTTCAACCAGTAGGCTTGCCACATCAGCTTGACACACTTTCTGTGGCTCCTGGTCTTCAGGTTATTGATTTGGCACATCTGCTCGACCGCCGAGTGGCTTTCTTGCCATCGACACCTGAGCCGCCTCTTGCTTCTTGTAAACGCAATGCTTCTGAAGCGTGTTTAGTGGCTCGCTTGGCACACTCTCTTTTCAAACAATATGTTGTTATGGAAGATTTCAATCCCTTGCAGACGCTTGGTGTGATTACTCCTTACCGCAGCCAGATAGCCTTGATACGACAAGAATTGTCGGCCCTAGGTATTCCAGCCTTGCAAGAGATTACCGTTGATACCGTGGAGCGTTATCAGGGAAGCGAGCGCGATGTCATTATCTACTCTTGCTGTTTGAACCGTCCCCGCCAATTGGAGCAACTATCTTGCATCACAGAAGACCACGGAGTGCAGATAGATCGCAAACTGAACGTAGCTCTTACGCGTGCTCGACGTCAGCTTTTTATTATCGGGGTGCCCGAGATTATGGCACAGAGTCCGCTCTATGCTCGACTGATGCATTGGGCAGCATCTTATTTATAGATAAGAAAGATGCAGGGCTGTTTAGAGAGGTCTGGAACATGGCCTTTCCATTCTTTTAATGTTTGCGTAACAATGTATTCCTCTTCACAGGTGATGTTGGCTGCGATGCAAAGTCGTGTCTGCGGGCGACAGGTGGCCAGAATGTCCTCTACCAGTCGGTTATTGCGGTAGGGTGTCTCGATAAAAATCTGGGTTTGTTGCTCCGTGTAGGCTCGTTGCTCCAACAACTTTAGGCGTTTTGTACGGTCGGCTGCCTCAATGGGTAGGTAGCCGTTGAAGGCGAAACTCTGTCCGTTGAAACCTGACCCCATCACAGAGAGAATGATGCTCGAAGGGCCTATCAGTGGTACCACCTTCAGGTGCTTACGCTGTGCCAATGCCACAACATCGGCTCCGGGATCGGCTATGGCAGGACATCCAGCTTCAGAAATCACTCCCATGGAATGTCCTTCTTCCAATGGCTTGAGGTAACCGCTGATTTCTTCGGGTGAGGTATGCTTATTGAGTGGATAGAACTGCGATCCATCTATGTCGAAGTCTTTATCTACTTTCTTCAGAAACCGGCGGGCAGAGCGTACGTCCTCCACAATGAAGTGACGAATGTCACGCACCACTTCTTGGTTATAGGTTGGCAATACGCGTTCCACTGCAGTGTCGCCAAGCAAGACAGGTATCAGGTAGAGTGCAGCCATATTACTTGTTTTTTGCAAAGATACTGCTTATCTTTGTAATCACAAAATCAGAGCTATGATCAAACGCTATACACATAAAGAAGAACTGTGGAACTCATGGTCTCATGTCGGAGGCATTGTGCTGGGCATAGTTTTCGGTATCATCTTCTTGTATTGGTGTTTCTCTGAGAAAAACGGTTGGGCTTCTGCTGGGGTTATTCTCTACCTCTTCGGTATGCTGATGTCCTACATCGCTTCGGTGGTTTATCATGCACTGCCTGTAGGCTATTGGAAAGAGCATCTGCGCAAGTGGGATCATGCCGCTATATATTGGCATATCGCTGGTTCTTATTCACCCATTACATTAGTAGCTATGCGCGAGCAAGGTTATTGGGGATGGAGCATCTTCTGCTTCATTTGGCTCTGTGCAATTGTGGGTACGGTGATGAGCTTTGTAAGACTTCAGGAACACAGTCATCTGGAGACCCTCTGCTTCGTGGGGATGGGACTCTCAGTATTGGTGGCTTTCAAGCCGCTGATGGACAGTGTGTCGGCAACAGCCATTGCCTGGATAATTGCCGAGGGTGTGTGCTACATCACAGGTGCCTTGTTCTATAGTTTGCGCAAGTGCAAATACATGCACACCGTATTTCATTTTTTCGTGCTTCTAGGCTCTTTGTGTCACATCATTGCAGTGTGGGATGTGCTGATGCAATACGTCTGAAATGCTTCTCGGCATGATAGGATGAGCGTACCAGCGGACCGCTTTCCACCTGCTGGAATCCTTTTTTCAAACCTATTTCCCGATAGATGGCAAACTGTTCAGGAGTGACGTATGCTTGTACAGGATAATGCTTATGGGTAGGTTGTAGGTATTGTCCGATGGTCAAGATCTGACAACCTACGCTCAGCAAGTCATCCATCACTTCTTCAACTTCCTTAGGCGTTTCACCTAATCCTACCATGATGCCGCTTTTAGCTGTAATGTTGTAATGGGTAATAGTCCTGATGACTTCAAGACTACGTTCGTATGTGGCAACACTACGGACAACGGGCGTAAGTCGCCGCACGGTTTCCATATTGTGTGAGATAATCTCGGGATAGGTGGCAGCCACTTGTCCCACCAGTTCAGTATGTCCCTGAAAGTCGGGTATCAGCACTTCCAAAGTGGTTTTAGGATTTACCCGTTTAATGGTTTCGATGGTCTTTACCCAGTGTGCTACTCCAAAGTCGGGCAAGTCATCGCGATCTACCGAGGTAACAACGGCGTGTTTCAGTTTCATCAGTTTGATACTCTGTGCCACCTGTTCAGGTTCTTCATCATTCAATGGCAAAGGTTTGCCACTGTGTGTATTGCAGAACTTGCAGGCACGTGTACAGATGTCACCACCTATCATAAACGTAGCTGTACCCTTTCCCCAGCATTCTCCCATGTTTGGACAGCGTCCGCTGCTGCAGATGGTGTGCAGGTGGTGGGTGTCCACTATTTTCTTGGTTTCTGCATAGTGCTCATTGGCACCTATGGATACTTTCAGCCACTCGGGTTTTCTCAGATGGTCTGTCATTTCAATTCGCGATTGAAGAATTCCGTCAGTCTGGTATAGAGATGATTCCGTGTATTACCTCCGAAGATGCTGTGGTTGCGGTTGGTATAGACCTGCATCTCAAACTGCTTGCCTACTTGTACCAACTTTTCAGCATACTCCGCCGTATTCTGGAAGTGCACGTTGTCATCAGCCATTCCATGAACGATGAGCAGGCGACCACTGAGTTTGTCGGCACGCTCCATGCACGAAGAAGCCTTGTATCCATCGAAGTTCTGCTGTGGTGTACGCATGAAGCGTTCGCCATATACGGTGTCGTAGTAGTTCCAGTCAGTAACGGGAGCTACAGCTACTCCTGCCTTGAAGACAGGCGTTCCCTCACTCATGGCCATCAGCGTCATGTATCCGCCGAAACTCCATCCCCAGATACCTATCTTGTTGCTGTCCACATAAGGGAGTGAACCCAGATACTGTGCAGCAGCCACTTGGTCTTGTGCTTCTTTCACACCTAACTGCATATAGGTGCATTTCTCAAAGTCAGTGCCTCTGCCACCGGTACCTCGTCCGTCCACGCAAGCTACCACGAATCCCTGGGCTGCCATGAAAGTTTCCCAATCTACTCCGCCAAAGGAATCGAGTACCTCTTGTGATCCCGGACCGCTATATTGTGTCATCAGTACGGGATATTTCTGTGAAGGATTGAAGTTGGCCGGACGCATAATCCATCCGTTCAGCTCATCGCCACGTTGGGTAGTAAAAGTGAAGAACTCCTTGGTGGGCAGATTATATTCCGCCAGTCGCTGCACCAGTTCTTTATTATCCACCAGTGTGCGCAGTTCTTTGCCGTTATTGTCATGTACGGTAATGATGGTTGGCGTATTGAGATTACTGTAACGGTTAACAAAGTACTTCATGTCACTGCTAAACTGAGCGCTGTTGGTGCCTTCACGTGGTGTGAGACATGTCTTCTTACCTTTCTTATCTACTTTATAGATGGCTTTGCGCAGCGGACTGCCTTCGTTGCTTTGGAAGTAGAAGGCTCCTTCTGTAGGTGCATATTCCAGGAAATTGGTAATCTCATAATTGCCATCGGTGATTTGTTTTTGCAACTCGCCGTTTAAGTTGTACCAATATAGATGGTTATGACCGTTACGCTCGCTCATGAAAGTGAATCCGTCGGTAAAGAACTGGATATTGTCCAAGATGTCTTCCTTGATATAGGTATCTGTCTCATCACGAAGTATTAGTCGGCAGTTGGTACTGCGAGGATTGCACATGTAGAGGTCGAACTGATTCTGTTGGCGGTTCAGTGTCATGATAGCCAGTTGGTCTGCATTCTTTGTGAAGCGAATGCGTGGGATGTAACTGTCGTCATTGATGGGCACTTCCATCTTACGTGTCACACGACTTTGGATATCGAATGTATGAACGCTTACCTTGCTGTTGGCTTCGCCTGTCTTCGGATATTTGTACACATAGCTTCCCGGATATTTTTCAAGGTCGGCATTATGGGGAGCCATACCTGCGAAGAGTGGAAAATCATACTGTTTCACACCACTTTCATCAAACTTGATATAAGCAAGCATCTGACTGTCAGCACTGAACTCCAGCGCACGATTGAAACTGAATTCCTCTTCATAAACCCAGTCTGGAATGCCGTTGATAATCTCGTTGCGCTTGCCATCGGTGGTCACTTGGCTCTCACTGTTATTATAGAGTAATTTCACGAGGAAGATGTTGTTGTCGCGTACAAAAGCCACCATCGTACCATCAGGAGAGAATACAGGACTTTGCTGCGGACCACCATCACTAAGCCGCTGAACGGCATTGCGGATTTGTCCAGCAGTATTGCGTCGGAGGCTATAAAGATAATATACGGCAGTGAATGAACGACGGTAGATTGACTGGCTCTCTGTAGCAATGAGCAGATAGTTGCCATCTGGAGAAAACTCATAGCTGTCGAACCGCTCGAACGGACAGTCGCGTGCTGTTTTCACATCAAAGAGCACTTCCACCTGTTCTCCAGTTTTGTAGCTGTACTTCACCACTTGTCCATCGCGTGTCATCTGCGTGAAGTGCTCTCCATCGCCAGGTATGGGAGTCATGCCACTGATGCCTCTGGCGCTGAAAGTTCCCTGCATCACATCGCTGAACTGTATTTCTTTCTTGCCTTGGGCTGCCAATGCCAGTGTGCAAAGGGCGCAAAGCATTATCAATGTAAATCTTTTCATAATCATTATTCTTTAGTTTTATTGATGCAAAGATAATACATTTCTTCTCAGATTGCAATACTTTTCAAGTATCTTATGAGCCTGTTCCTCCGATGTGGTACAGCGCTCTGTTTTTTTTCTCTAGTTAGAAAAATATTTTTTCCTAGTTAGGGAAATAAATTTCTATAGTTAAGGAGATGATGCTTTTTTGTATCTTTGCAGCATGAATGTACAGGCGCCATATCGTAAATATGCCGACTTGCTGGCTGAATATTTTCCGTATAAGGTACAGAAATTGCCAGTGGACGGAGGCTTTACTTGTCCTAATCGTGACGGGACAAAGGGTAGAGGAGGTTGTTCGTATTGTCTGAATAGCTCCTTTCATCCAGCCTATGGGCAGTCGTCCCTTTCCATCACAGAGCAGTTGGAAAAGGGCAAACGCTTTTTTGCAGGCCATTATCCAAATATGAAGTATCTGGCCTATTTCCAGTCGTTTACGAACACTTATGCTCCATTGACGGAACTGAAGCGTAAGTACGAAGAAGCACTGCAAGTGCCCGATGTGGTGGGCTTAGTTATCTCCACGCGGCCCGATTGTCTGTCTGATGAGGTACTTCATTATTTGAAGCAACTACACACATCCTCTTTCGTGATTCTGGAGATAGGAGTGGAGAGTTGCGACGATCAGATTTTGAAAGCAGTGAACCGCTGTCACACTTTTTCTGAATCAGAAGATGCCATCGAGAGAGCCACAGTAGTAGGTATTCCTGTTTGTGCCCATGTGATCCTTGGTTTGTCACATTTTGGCACATATACCGCACGCGAAGAAGCGCAGTGTTTATCAAAAATGCCGATTTCATCGGTAAAAATCCATCAGCTGCAAATCTTACGTGGAACCAAATTGGCACATCTTTATGATGAAACTATGCGCCAACAGACGAGCGAGCCAATGATTAGTCAACAAATATTCTCCTGTCTCTCACTTTCGAAATACATCGATGAATTGGGTGTTTTTATCTCTCATCTGCGACCAGATATTGCCATCGAACGACTGGTTTCACAATCGCCTTCTGAACTGTTGATAGCTCCACGATGGGGGATGAAACCAGAGGCTTTTCAGTTGTGCTTTGAAAAGTATCTTACAGAAAATGGTCTGTTTCAAGGTAAGTTCTATGATTCTTTTCTTCGAAATGTGGCAAATAAAAGAACAAGTAACGATATACAATATTAAAAAAATCACTATCTTCGCCACATTATTATAAAAACATGCATTATGAACAAGACATTAATTAAAGGAAAGATTCATTACGTGGGTGTCAACGATCGCAACAAGCACTTGTTTGAAAACATGTTGCCGTTGCCTTACGGCGTATCTTACAATAGCTATCTCATTGACGATGAACAAATCACACTGATTGATACTGTGGAAGCCAGCTTCTTTGAAGTATTCCTGCAGAAGATTCATCGCCTCATCGGAGACAAGCCCATCAAATACCTTGTCATCAACCATATGGAACCCGATCATTCTGGCTCTATCCGACTGATAAAGCAGGAATACCCCGACATTACCATTGTGGGCAATGCCAAGACTTTCGGAATGATTGAAGGTTATTATGGTGTTCAAGGCAACCAGTTGGTTGTGAAGGAAGGTGATACGCTGGATTTAGGTTACCATAAATTGACTTTTTACATGGCTCCTATGGTACATTGGCCAGAGGTAATGGTAAGTTATGACAGCACGGAGCAAGTACTCTTCAGTGCCGATGCTTTCGGATGTTTCGGTACCCTTGATGGTGGTTTCCTTGATACTCGCATCAACCTTGATAAGTACTGGTATGAGATGGTTCGCTACTACAGCAATATCGTTGGTAAGTATGGTGCTCCTGTCCAACGTGCTTTGGCGAAGCTTGGTACCCTTCCAATTCAAACTATTTGTTCTACACATGGTCCTGTGTGGACAGAATATATCCCTAAGGTGGTAAGTATTTACGATCGTCTTTCGCGCTATGATGCCGATGAGGGCGTAGTCATTGCGTATGGTACCATGTACGGCCATAATGAACAGATGGCAGAAGAGATTGCTTCCGAACTATCTGCTCGAGGAGTAAAGAACGTTGTGTTGCACAATGTGAGCAAGAGTGATCCTTCCGACATCATTGCGGATATCTTCCGCTATAAGGGATTAATCATTGGTTCGCCAACATACAATGCCAACCTCTATCCTGGTATTGAGGCATTGCTTAGCAAGATTCTGCTTCGTGAGGTGAAGGGACGATTCTTCGGCTATTTCGGTTCTTTCACATGGGCAGGTATGGCAGTGAAGAAGATGGCAGAGTTCGTGGAGAAGAGCAAATTCGACTTGGTGAGTGAGCCTGTAGAATTCAAGCAAGCCATGAAGGGTGATGACTTTGTGAAGGCTGCTGCACTCGCTGAGGCTATGGCAAAGGCTTTAGGACATTAAAGACAATAAATTAACAATGTATTGAGATTTCTTTATTAGATATTTAACTTTAAAACTAAACAAAATGAGAGTAATTATTGAACCCGACTACAAAACATTGTCGCGCTGGGCTGCTTGCTATGTAGCTTCACGTATCAATGCTGCAAAACCTACGGAAGAAAAACCTTTTGTATTGGGTTGCCCTACAGGTTCTTCACCTCTGGGCATGTACAGTGAACTGATTAAATTGAACAAGGAAGGTAAGGTTTCCTTCAAGCATGTAGTGACTTTCAACATGGACGAGTACGTTGGCTTGCCAAAGGAACATCCAGAAAGCTATTATAGCTTCATGTGGAACAATTTCTTCAGCCACATCGACATTAAGCCCGAGAATACTAATATACTGAATGGCAATGCGCCCGACTTAGTGGCTGAGTGCACTCGTTTTGAGGAGAAGATCAAGCGCTATGGTGGAGTGGATCTATTCATGGGTGGTATCGGTCCTGATGGACATATCGCTTTCAACGAGCCAGGTAGCTCCCTGACTTCACGTACCCGTCAGAAGACGTTGACTACAGATACCATCATCGCCAACTCTCGTTTCTTTGATAATGACGTAAATAAAGTGCCAAAGACTGCACTGACTGTGGGTGTAGGTACTGTGATGGATGCCAAGGAAGTGATGATTTTGGTTAATGGACATGGGAAGGCTCGTGCCTTGAAACACGGCATCGAGGGTGCTGTGACACAGATGTGGACCATCAGTGCGTTGCAGATGCATCCAAGAGGCATCATCGTGTGCGACGATGCTGCTACGGATGAATTGAAGGTAGGTACTTACCGCTACTTCAAGGACATTGAAGCAGCAAACCTTGATCCGGATAATATGCTTGAATGATAAAAGCACTTTTCTTCGATATAGACGGGACTTTGGTGAGTTTTAAGACTCACCAAATCCCTTTGTCCACGTTGCAAGCGCTGGAAGAAGCGAAGCAGCGTGGTATCTATATCTTTATCTCAACTGGCCGACCAAAGGTGCTTATCACCGTGCTGGGAGAGATGGAAAAGCGTGGACTGATAGATGGTTTCATCACTATGAATGGTGCTTATTGCTTCGTAGGTAACGAGGTGGTAAACAAGAAAGCCATTGATAAGTCTGAAGTTGAGAGCATCATGACTTACTGCGAGCAACGGAATATTCCCTGTATGGTAGTGAGTGAGCATGACATCTGTATCTGTCAACCTGATAAGCTTTATGAGAGTCTGTTTTATGGACAGCTTCAAGTAGGCGTTCACATTCCTGAGAGAACTACTACAGCCGTGTTGGAAGAAGCCAAGGATGTGCTTCAACTTACAGCCTTCCTTACTATAGAACAAGAAGCTGAGATTAGACCCTCTGCAAGTAGGGTGGAGTATGGGCGTTGGCATCCCGCTTTTGCCGACATTACACCACAGGGAGTCACCAAACATCAAGGCATCGATGTGTTTTGCAAGCACTTCGGCATACAACTGGATGAAACCATGGCATTTGGTGATGGAGGAAACGACATTCCTATGTTGTGTCATGCTGGCGTTGGAGTAGCGATGGGAAATGCTATTGATGAAGCTAAAGAGGCAGCTGATTATGTGACTACTGATATCGACGAGGATGGGGTGGCACATGCATTAAGACACTTTCAAGTAATTTGAGTTATGGAATTTACACCCGATAAAACCAACAAAGAGTTTCAGGATGCACTGAACATGATTCAGTACACCCGTCGCTCGCTTTTCTTGACGGGCAAGGCTGGTACGGGAAAGAGTACATTCCTGCGTTATGTGTCAGATCATACCAAGAAGAAGCATGTGGTGCTGGCTCCAACGGGCATTGCTGCCATCAATGCAGGGGGAAGTACATTGCATAGCTTTTTCAAGTTGCCTTTCTACCCTTTGTTGCCCGATGATCCCAACTTCAGCGTTCAGAAAGGGCGCATTTTCGAGTTCTTCAAGTATAACCGCCAGACGCGCAAGTTGCTTGAGGAACTGGAACTCATCATCATCGATGAGATTTCTATGGTGCGTGCTGATATCATTGATGCTGTGGACCGTATTCTACGCGTTTTTTCCCATAACTTGCGAGAGCCTTTCGGAGGTAAGCAGTTGCTTCTCGTGGGCGATGTTTATCAGTTGGAACCTGTTGTCAAAGCCGATGAACGTGACATCCTAAACCGTTTCTATCCCAATCCTTTCTTCTTTTCTGCCAGGGTGTTTCAAGAACTATCTCTGGTGTCTATAGAGTTGCAAAAGGTTTATCGCCAGACCGATGCCCAGTTTGTGAATATATTGGACCATATACGCAAGAATACGGTAAGCGGCATGGATCTGCAGTTGCTTAATAATCGCTATGAGGCTGATTCCCCAGAAGACGGAGAAATGCGCATTACTTTAGCCACTCGTCGTGACCAGGTGGATTATATCAACGAGCGCAAGTTGGCAGAACTTCCTGGTGATCCTGCTATCTTCCAAGGAGAGATCATGGGAGACTTTCCCGACAGTAGCCTGCCTACCACGAAAGATCTTCTTTTGAAACCAGGTGCGCAGGTGATCTTTGTGCGCAATGATTTCGATCGTCGCTGGGTTAATGGCACCATTGGTGTGGTGGAAGGCTTCGATGTGGAAGAGGAAACGCTCTATATCATCACGGAAGCAGGAGAACAATACGATGTGAAACCTGAAACTTGGCGCAACATCCGCTATACTTACAACGAAGAAAAGAAACAGATAGAGGAAGAAGAACTGGGCACTTTCACACAGTTCCCCGTACGCTTGGCATGGGCCATCACAGTACATAAGAGCCAGGGACTTACATTCAACAACGTCATTATTGATTTTACGGGAGGTGCCTTCGCTGCGGGCCAGACCTATGTGGCGTTGAGCCGTTGTCGCTCTATGCAGGGCATTGAGCTTAAGACTCCACTGAGTCGCAGCGATGTGTTTGTGCGTCCAGAAATTGTGCAGTTTTCTCAGCGATTCAATAATCAGCAAGACTTGGATAGAGCCATGCGTGAAGCTCAGGCCGATCTCTCCTATGCCGCTGCCAATGAAGCCTTTGAGAAGGGTGATTTTGAAACCTTCTTCCCTCATTTCTTCAAAGCCATTCATGCTCGATACGACATAGAGAAGCCTGCTGTGGTACGCTTGATGCGTAAGAAACTAAATGTCATTAATGCACTGAAGAAAGAGATAGAAACCCTGAAACAGGCAGAAAAAGACAAGAATAAGGCTTTGATGCGTTATGCCAGAGAATATGTAGTCATGGGTGATGAGTGCCTGAAACATGGCATGAAGGAAGCTGCCCTGAAAAACTACGATAAGGCAGTAACCCTTTGTCCCACATACAAAGAAGCCTGGAAGAAAATTCGTAAAACAGAAAAAGAACTATTAGGAAGACAGTAATGATACTTAAACTTTACACTAAGAACAACGCACCTGCCGTTTTGCAGCAGATAGTTGATACGCTCAATGATGGAGGCATCGTGATCTATCCTACCGATAGTCGTTATGCCATAGGTTGTCATGCTTTGAAAGAACGTGCCATTGAGCAAGTTTGTCGACTCAAGGGCATTGATCCCAAGAAAAGCCATCTTTCTGTGATTTGTTACGACCTCAGTACTGTGAGTGAATATGCCAAGGTAGATAATAACACCTTCAAGTTGATGAAACGCCACTTGCCTGGTCCTTTCACCTTTATTTTGGAGGCTTCCAGTCGTTTGCCTAAGATTTTCAAAGGACGTAAGGAGGTTGGTATCCGCATGCCCGACAATGCCATTGTCAGTGAGATTGCCCAGTTGCTGGGAGCTCCTATCCTTACCACCTCCCTGCCTTACGATGAAGACGAGGACATTGCCTATCTCATTGATCCTGAACTTATCGCAGAGAAGTGGGAAGACCAGGTAGATATAGTCATTGATGGGGGCATGGGAGGCGCAGACCTTACCACAGTCGTCGATTGTACAGAAGGTTCGCCAGAGATCATCCGACAAGGAATCGGGGAACTTGATGTCTAAACCATTATAGTTATAGAAAAAATGTGTATCTTTGCGCCGCATTTCAGAGGTTAATATGAGCAACAGACAGTTTATAGCGTTCGATAAAGCCTATGCGGAATTAAGTAGTTTCCAGGTAGAGGGTGGTATTTCAGAATACCACCTCATGGTGCATGTTACGGATGCTACTTTGTCATTTTCTGCTCAGCTCGATGTCTTGTTTACCGCTTACGATACACTGCAGAAGGGCACCTTGAAGGGGGCGCAATCTGTTTTTAAGCGTTTCTTCCTCAGTGATGCTGCCAATCAAGCGGCTCTTTTAAAAAAAATGACGTCTCAAAGTTCTGATGGTGCTGTGTCAATGGTCCAGCAGGCACCTTTAAACGGAACCAAAGTGGCTCTCTGGTGCTACTTGATGGAAGGAGCTACAGGCAGGATGTGCTCTGATGGTATGTATGAGGTACAACATGGGGCTTATCGCGAACTCTGGTCTATGGGCAACCTTATTCGTACTGCTAATTCTGAATCTCAAACCCGTCTCTTGTTCGACGATTACGTGCAGAAGCTTAACGAGCAAGGCCTCACATTGGCTGGTAATTGTATGCGCACATGGCTTTTTGTGAAAGACATCGACCATAATTATTCTGGAGTGGTACGTGCCCGCAATCAGGTCTTCCAGACACAAAACCTCACCCCCGATACCCATTTCATTGCCAGTACAGGCATTGGTGGTGGCAATCCACAGTTGGACTCTCTCGTACAATTAGATGCTTTTGCCGTTGATGGTCTGCAACCTGATCAGATACATTTCCTCTATGCCCGCACGCATCTCAATCCAACCTATGAATACGGTGTGAGCTTCGAGCGTGGTACTTATGTGGATTATGGAGATAGACGCAAAGTCTATATCTCAGGTACTGCCAGCATCAACAATAAGGGGGAGATTATGTATACTGGGGATGTCTGCAAGCAGGCTGTCCGTATGATCGAAAATGTGGAAATGCTATTGAAAGAAGCCGCATGTACCTACAATGATGTAGATCAGATGGTAATCTATCTGCGAGATCCAGCAGATTATCAGGTAGTGAAAGAAATCTACCAGCAACGTTTTTCCGCTATACCTAAAGTTATCGTGAATGCCTCTGTCTGCCGTCCTGGCTGGCTGATAGAGATGGAATGTATGGCCACTAAGTCGCTCTCCAATCCTTCTTTTGCCAATTTCTAAGTATGCCCCACATTAAATTTTAGCACGAACACTAGTAATACTTAGTGTTCTTCATAGTCAGTCATGGTTATGACTGAGCTAAGTCATGACCTTGACTGAGCTAAATCAACGTGATGAAAGTTCTAAGTCACCGTAATGACTGAGTAGAATGGTGTGCGTAAGCGTTACAAATGAATTTATGCAAAAACACCTCACACCTCACCTTACGCTGAATAGTTATTGATTCATTTATATTAATAAGGGTGAGGTGTTGAAACAACACCTCACCACACATCACCTCTATGCATAAGACTTGGTGAGGAGTGGTGAAGTTTAAAGATAACACCTCACCTTCGAAAACGAATATCCTTCATGATATAACTAAGCAAAGGTGAGGTGTGAGGTGTTTTTGCATATATTCGTCCTTATTCTTTTTGGAAAAAGAAAAAGCACCTCTGAAAATCTCAGAAGTGCTTTTTGTAGCGGGAGGGGGGCATGATCCCTCGACCTCATGATTATGAATTCAGCAATGATAAATATGTGTAAATATATTTGCATGAAAATGAATTATTTACTAATTTTGTAGGCGAAAACATAAACCGCAATAAATGGTAATATTTAGCAATAAATCGTCAAAATGTTTTCGCTATGTTTTCGGAAAATCCTATGTTTTCTGATTTTTGTTTTCGCTTACTATAAAATAATATATAATTTAATATAATCATGAGGTCATGAGAGCAAAAGAAGTTTCAGAAGTAGGGGGCTGTAATATAAGTATCGTCCTTGACAAAAGAACAAGTAAGGGCAATGGCACTTATCCCGTTTCATTGCGTTTCACGATAAACAGAAAATCGTGGTATTATAGAATAGGCGACAATTTGACAGAATCAGAATTTGACCAAATACAAAACACGTCTTCCAGGAAAGGGAGACCGACAGAGAAACAACTAAGCCGCTCAAAAATAAAGGAATCGTGGATTGCACAACTTGAAGCATACAAAGAGCGCGTTTCTGAAATAGCAAAACGCAATTCCTTGACGATTGATTTATTAAGGGCAAATCTTGTAGGCAAAAGCATTAAATCCAGTTTTATAGATGTTTGGGAAGGCATTATTTCGGAGCGAAGATATTGCACGGCTCAAAGTTATACCTATGCATTGCACTCTTTCACAAAACATACAGGATTTACAAAAGAAGATGGCTTTTCTGTTAATGCTGAAACATTCCACCGCTGGGTTCAGGGAATGACCGATGAGGGGTTCAGAAAGACCACAATAGGGATTTATCTTCGTGTGGCGAGAGTTGTTTATAACGAATGCATTAGGCTTGGGTATATTCAGCAAAAAGAATATCCTTTTTCCAACAAATCAGACAGGGCACATGATGAATCGATTTCTATACCGAGAGGTTCGAGTAGAAAATCCCAATATCTGAACGTTAACCAAATGACAGATTTATTTAATCTTTTCATTAGTGGGGATGTAGAAAAAATTAAAGTTCGCTATAAATACCAGACAAAACTTATTAAGGAAAACCTTGGGTTATTCCTTTTCATGTATTGCGGAAATGGCATGAATCTCGCCGACGTCGCTTATCTAAAATATGACGATTACTATTTCCAGTCTGATGGAAAGGCATTTCGTTTCAATCGCTCAAAGACTAAAGACAGAAGCGATAACGAAAGTGAGGTAATCGTTCCTGTTACAGAGGCATTAAGCAAAATTATTGATGCGATAGGAAGCAAACCTTCATACGGACAACTTGTTTTCCCTAAAATTCTTGCTAATGCTTTAAATGAGGAGCAGCGGGTAAAACGGATTGCACTTGTAAATGCCAGTGTTCTGGATAATTTGCGGAGAGTTTCTAATTATCTCGGTTGGAATATCAGACCATCGGCAACATGGGCAAGGCATTCTTTCGCAACTAACTTAACCCACCAGTCGGTGCCTGAACGATATATATCCGAATCTATGGGACATAGTGTAGAGAAAAACGTAACGTCGCGATATATCGCGGATTTCCCGCTCGAAAGGCAAATAGAGTACAATTCTTTATTGTTCCGTCTTGAGGATGATGCGGAGAAACAAAGACGCAAGGATTTGGCAACCGAGTTATTAAAGAGCCTGACAGCAGAAGAACGCGCAGAACTGATAAAATCGTTACTTTAAGCCTTCCACATAATAAAGATAAAAGAGTTACCATTAGGTAGCTCTTTTTTATTTTGCATAAATCCTAAACCTAAAATAAATATTAAGAAAGTTGTTAATACAAACTTGAATTAAAATGCACTGGCGCAAATCTTAACGCATTATCTTTGTGATATAATAATTAAAAAATGCATGAATTATGGATAAAATTAATGAAAAAACGATGCTTGTAGTTTCGGCAAGTGACCTACGGCAGTTTGGATTGGAACTGATCCAAAGTGCTCTTGGTTTTAATTGTGAAAGTACACAAAGAAATGAGGATGAGCTTTTAACGATTAGTGAGGCGGCGGCACTTCTTGGTGTATGCAAAACGACCTTTTGGAAACTGAAAAAGCAGGGGAGGATAAGGGAAATCCGTTTAGGAAAACGGAATCCTCGTTATTCCAAAAATGAGTTACTTGGACTTCTTAAATGATTAATAGAAACAGAGCAAACAGCATTTCGGTGGCTGAGGCTGAAAGATACTCAACAAGATAGTATAATGGAAGAACGATTGCATTTTTATACGTTTCCGTGTTCACTAATGAAAGGCTTTTCTGAATCAGAAGAAAAGGCAAATCATTGTTTGGAACTAATTATATGCTTTGTTGGTTTCAGGGCTTGGATTGATAGTAAATGTAATGATGTTAGGCGTTTTAATAGTATAATTTGCAAGAGATTGAGGTTATCCAATTTTTTTAATGGCATAACTTATGATGAATTTATAAGGATGCCAATAGCTCAGGAAATGATAGCGATTTTCAACAACCATTCCAAAGAGGCTAATTTCTCAATGTCAATAGATACCTTTTTTCACTTTAAAAATAGTGACAAGATAAGACAGACAGACAGAGAACTATTATTGGCTTTTCTTTCTGTTAAAAGCATACTCGGAGGAC
This sequence comes from Bacteroidaceae bacterium, assembly GCA_017650045.1. Lineage (GTDB taxonomy): Bacteria > Bacteroidota > Bacteroidia > Bacteroidales > Bacteroidaceae > Bacteroides. Next base: position 38,093 of record JAGCFP010000084.1, read on the forward strand.
GTACTTACTGGCTTACAAATAAAACTATACTACTTTCAAGAATGAGCGGAAACACAAAAACTAAAGCGGATGCCATTAGTTCATCATTAATGAAATATACTTCACGTTATCACTTGGGTATCTTGCTTAATGGGTTATTTCTAAAGTACGGAGTTAGTATCTATTCGGATAGGGGAATCAGAGGTTTCTATATATCATTAAAAAAGACTGATAACGACGAACCAGATTTGGAATGGCTTGCTGATGTTGTAGAAGAAAAAAGGAAAGCTAAGGATAATTCTCTTCACAAGGCTTTAAAGAAGATAAAGAGCCAGCGTAATGGTACATCATAACGACATCTTAATACAACATCTTAATACAACATCATAACGACATCAAACAACATTCTTAACAACATTATTACAGCATTCTTAACGACATTATTACAGCATCCTTATAAAGAGCTATATAATAAAGAGAAATAAAGAGCTAAATAATAAATAAATGGAATAATAAAAGAAGAAAGATTTTCTTCTTTGTCGATTTCAAGAAAAATCGACCCTGATTTTGAGGACAAAACAATATGATAATTAAAATTTACGAAAAACCCGATAGTAAGGGCAGCCTAATTGCTACGCGTCAATGCCCATTTGACTACCCGCACAAGGTTGGCAGCTCTGAATGCATAAGATGTATAAATTTTAAATCAATTTATCAGAGTGGAAAAGTCGATTGCGCGATGAATTCCCCTCAATATGAACAGGGAAAATTATTTTGATAACATTTATAAAAAGTAAGATATGAAAGCGAAAAGAAGGATAAAGATTTCATTACTGGAAGAAAATGAAGGACAGATACTAGAAGTTCCGCGAAATCCACGTTGGATCTCTGATGAAAAGCTCGAAGCACTTGAAAGAAGTTTGGAGCGTTCGCCAGAGCTATTGGAAGCGCGTCCGCTGATAGTTTATCCGTTAAATAACAAATACGTAATCCTTGGTGGGAATATGCGCCTACGCGCTTTAAAACGGCTCGGAGCGATTGACGTACCTTGTTATGTCCTTTCGATAGAAACACCAGCCGCGAAACTTCGCGAAATTGTCATTGCCGACAATAACGCTTTCGGACAAAACGACTGGGAGGCTCTGAAGGAGTGGGATGCGGAGGAACTTGCCTCATGGTCGTTTGACCTGCCCGATTGGCAGGAGGACGAATTACAAGACTTCACAGAGGAAACAAATCAAGAAGATAAGCAGCTTGACGATGAGGCGGCGGAAGCGTTACTTAACGATGCGATTAAAGACGCGGCGGGCGAGTTTGCCAATCAGTTCGATGAGTTAGGGGGCTTTTCATTCATTACACCACACTCCGCGCGTTTTAACTTTATTCAATTTGACAGATATGGCAAAGAGTATCACAGATACAATTCCCTAGCTTTCCACAAAGTTCAATTTCAGACGAAAGGTGATAATTTTAGTTCTTATGAGGGGTTGAGGCTGATTCAAGACGGGACTATTAATCCTGAGCGTTTGCGCTTTGTCTGTGGCGACAGATGGAGCTCCCTGCCTACGGGAAGCCTTGCCTTTGGCGGGGCAAAGATGCCGCTTGATTTTCCCGCAGACCTAGCGCGTGACCTTATCAATGAGTTTGCAACAGATGGCAAGGTGCTCGATCCTTGCGCTGGGTGGGGCGGACGACTTGTGGGCTTCCTTGCAAGCGAAGCGGATGAGTATGAGGGCGTGGACGCATCGCCTGAGCAGGTGAGCGGTGATTTGCTCATTTACGACACGTTTAAGACAGCCTGCCGACGGGAAAAGAAAGTAACGATAACTTGCACACCTTTTGAAAAGAAACCCCTTCAAAGCTCTTATTTCGATATGGCGATAACTAGCCCCCCATATTTTGACACAGAGCAATATATCGGTGGAGAACAGTCACACGATGTTTATAAAAGCTATGAAGATTGGCGCGAGGGTTTTTACCGCACATTAATTGCAAAATGTTTCGATACTTTGAAAGATGGCGGAATGTTTTGCCTTCAGGTCGGGAGCCAACGTTACCCGCTACTTGATGACGGAAAGAAGATTGCAAGCGAAATCGGCTTTGATTTGGTCGAGGTGCGAGCAACAGAAATGAAGAATAACCAAACAGGTACAGAGCTTGAACGGGGCGAGGTGGTTGTAATTCTTCGGAAGTCTGATAATAACAGATAAAAAACAGGCAGCTATGGCAAGATTTAAGAAGGGAGAGAGTGGCAACCCGAAGGGTCGCCCGCTTGGAAGCAAAAACGAGAAGTCGGCTTATATCCGCGACTGGGTTGTAAGCCTGATAGGCACTAATAGCCATGACCTTTTAGCTACATTCAAGAATCTAAATTTAAAGGAGAAATGGAAAATTATTGTTGCGCTGATGCCCTACGCAATTCCGCGCCAGGTGGAGCAGAAAATTGATGCAAACGTGGATTTATCTTCGCTTGACGACAGACAATTGGATTTGGTAATTGACGGCTTAATTAATGAATTGGCAGATGAATAATAACAATAAAGATGAGGCTATTATATTGACAAAAGAAGATAAACTTTTTTTGCTCAACCTCGCACGGCAGGGGTTCGTTACTGATGCCGATAAATCAATACTTCGCGAAAAGTTCTTTGCTGGAGAGCCTCAGCTACTTATCCGATGTGTCAGCACAAAGGCAGAGGTGGAGGAATTGCACCGACTTGACGAATTAAGGAAAAATTTTCACATCGACGGCGATTGTGGCGTACTGATGGAAAACGACCCGATGGTAAAAGAGGTGTTCGAAGAAATAGATCGTTTTAGAAATGGCTTGGCATGATTCTAAATTTTTGTTTAACCTCATTAAAAAGCAGAAGCCCACCTGTTTTGTTTCAGGTTTGCGTCGGTGAAACAGGGGCGGACTTATTCCGATTGTTTTTTAAGTTGTATGTTTACTAATCAATAAGTCCACCCCCTTTTTAGAATTAAACAGATGTTTGGATTATGGAAACGGGTGAAAGATATTTTCAAAAGTTCAAAGGCGGTTGCCAACTTTTGAGTGATGACGGCTGTTTGAAGATTATCCTACGTTGTACGATAGACCGTGGAGCGAATGGAAAAGAAACAAGGTTTTACACGGCACATACTTTCGTTTACTACAAAGAAGAGGACGGAACGAGTGGCTGGTACGAGTCAACAAACGTGAGTATACATAAAAGTATTGGTGCGTACATTAAAGACATTTTAAATTGTCAGGATTTTAGGAAAAGCGTAAATGAATTTAAAAAATATAACTTATGAGAAAAGAAGAAAAAATATTTGTTTTACAAGACGATTTCAAGGCTGATGAGCTAAGGCGAGACCTTTATACTGGACTCAATCAGTTAAGGAGAATCGGCGAAATTTTGCAAGGATCTGGAATAATTCTCACAAACGAGGTTATAAATGATTGCATACGCTTGAAACGAGCGTTTAAACAGGGCGGGCGAGCATTGACAAAAAATTGCAACGCTGGAAGCCTTGCGACACCCTACGAAGTCATTTCCGTATGGGAGAATGCCGAGCATCTGTTTGAAGCATTCGAGGAAGCACACCACAAGACAGGTAACACGGCTTTCGATGAGCAACTTTCAGAGCAACGCGAAAAGCTGTTTGAAAAAGTTTTAAAAATTACGGAAAAGATTAATGAGCACGGACGCGCGGAGATACTTCTTTCTTGCGCCTGTGTCATTGACGGACAGATTACCGCAAGGGCAGATTTCGAGGACGAAATCAAGAAAGCAACAAGCGTTTACATCGAATCCGATGAGGCTTTAAAGCTGATGAAGTTACACCAGCAGGCAGAAGCCGCACTAAATAGATTGCATGAGGCGATACCGTGTGCAATATTTGACGTCCAAGACATTTTCGAGACCTTGGAGGACGGCACTATCCGCCTTGTGCCTTTCGATTATAACAGATTTGTATAACACAATAAAAAGAGCAAAAAATGGGAAAAAGTGAAATTAATTTAGAAGAACGCCCTTTCCTTAAAATGATGGTGGAGCGTGACCGAGCAATAGCGGAACGGCGTTTGAAAGAAAGGCGTGAAAGTGCGAAAGCTCCTTATGTCAGAGAATTGGAGGAGATTAAAGCCCGCGCCCATAGAGATGGATTCAAGCGCGAAGAAGATGAGAAACGCGAAAGCGAGCTTTTGACTATTTGCGAAATGATTGACAGCGGGGAAATTGAGCCCGTAAAATCTTCGTTTGACTTCGTTGGGGCGATGAAAGATTTTGCGGCAAGAAGAATCGAAGCAGAAAAGCAGCGCATAAATCAAAATCATGGCATAGTATAGTATTATGTTGTACCTTTACTTTTTGCATTCGTGTTCGGTTCGTGATGAATAGAATACGATTTTGTTAAACATCGTTAAGGAAATGGTGTTCCCTCGGTTTTTCCTTGTGGCTTCGGGAAATAACCGTACCATTGCAATGAGATTTTAAATAAATAAGTTTTACAATTAAAAGAATAAGATTATGGACTTTAAAGGAACTTACTCTCCAAATCGTTTTATAAGTGAAGATTTCGCAACGTTATCTTTAAGTTTAAATGACGTTATGGCATTGCTGTCTGATAATATGCACAGCTATCCAATGTCGACCGACCCAATCAATCAGGCATTGACGGAAGCAATGAAGCATTTACAGCTTGCTGATGCCGAGATAAACAGAGCTATTGGAATAGATGCCCTAAGGGCTTTCCGTGAAGTGGCAGAAGATGAAGAATTATTATAAATAATCTCACTCAAAAAACATTATTTTATTAATGTTTGTTTTGTGCCATGCTGCCCGTATCTGTGAAGATGTGGGCAGTATTTATTTTTGCAAGAGATATACTTTTTTATTATTTTTGCGGTTATTAGTGATTATGGAAAATAATAAAGAAATCAGGCTTGCCTTTAGCCAGCAAAATTTAGGTTGTATTTATGAGAGTGCAAAAGCCCGCATGAAAGCCCACCCTAAAAGGGCCGCCGATAAACTAAAAACCGTAGAGGGATGTCCTCATTTTGAAAGTAAAAAAGAGGCGGAAGAATTTGCAATAAAGATGGCAAAGGAAAAACCGTATGGGGGCATCAAACTATGGGCTACGATAAAGAAAGAAGAAGAGTTTTACCTTCTTGGTGCTCCGTGGTTAGTATCAGATGGGAATCAGCACATGGCAGCCGAGTATGTCGGACTTTGTTTTATAGATAATGCTTATAACCTGATTTAAAAATGGCGGAAGATTTTATTAATATAAGCTGTGACGATTTTAAATACTTTCATGGAGAGGAGAAGAATCCATATCCAGATGAGGATATACGTTCAAAGTTTTGGCATGGAGAAATGATGTTTCATTACGTTATAAAGAAACAACATGAGGATTTGAACTACGATTTTTTTAAAGGACTTATAAATGATGTGAAAGAATGGAGGAAAGAACTTAGTAGCCCAAACAATCCTCATCATGATTTCGCGGAACGATACAACGACAAACAGATTACAATAGTTTTTTATATCGCTATGCTTTTTGGAAAGTGGTGCCCATACGATGACCTAGGGTGGATTTTTGAGTATTAGACGCATCTTTTGTACTTTACGTTTTTTTCCCGTTATTAAATCAAACACAGGAATCCCCCTTAAAAGTAGTAAAGATAAAGTAATAATGGGTAGAAATGTTTTCGGTATGTTTTCGGAGTAAAGAAAAAGCACCTTTAAGTAAACCTTAAAAGTGCTTGATTATCAATGTAGCGGGAGGGGGGCATGATCCCTCGACCTCATGATTATGAATCATGCGCTCTAACCAGCTGAGCTATCCCGCCATCGCTGTTTAGCGGGTGCAAAGATAGGCACTTTATTTAAATCTGCCAAACTTTAAGTAAATTTTTTGCGTAAATGTTTTCTGCTTTCAATAAAAGTACCTAATATTGCAGCGCATTAGCAAACAGTGTGTTTATGGAAACGATGGAACGAAAAAAGATACAGCTTCAATATCAACTGAAACCTACATCTGAGGTGATCTTATGGGATGCCATCAGCACACCTTCGGGCTTGGAATCATGGTTCGCCGAGAAGGTGATTATGACAAACAATCGCGAGGTGACTTTCAAATGGGCAGATGAGGAAAGACACGCTAAGGTGGTGGGAGTAAGAGGCTTTTCATACATCCGTTTCAGATGGGTGGATAGCGAATTTCCGCGGGAGTATTTTGAGATTAAGATGGCGCATGATGAACTGACAAGCGATTTTACACTGGTGATCACCGACTTTACGGATGTGGCTGAGGCGGAGGATTATACCCGATTATGGGACCATCAAGTGCAGACTTTATGCAGAAATTACGGCTTTTAGTAAACTTTCTCATTTTTTATACCCTTTGCAAACCGATTTTATGCTATCTTCGCAGCGAAATTGGTAAAGTATGCTCCGAATAAAGAAACTAGACATATTTATTCTGAAAAGTTTCTGCCTGTTGTTCACGGGCACTTTCTTCATATGTCTCTTTATTTTCATGATGCAGTTTTTGTGGAAGTATGTGGACCAAATGGTGGGAAAGGGACTGGATATGTCGGTATTGGCCCAGTTTTTCATTTATGCGGGACTGACGTTGGTGCCTGCTTCTTTGCCACTGGCGGTGTTACTTGCTGCATTGATTACCTTCGGAAACTTCGGAGAGCGTTTCGAGTTGATGGCCATGAAGGCCGCAGGGGTTTCACTGGTGCAAATCTTGCGCCCTCTGGTGGTGTTCATCGCTTTCATTTGTGTCGTTTCGTTCTACTTCCAGAATGTGGTAGGACCTTATGCACAGTCGAAATTATGGACATTGGTACTTTCCATGAAGCAAAAGTCGCCTGAATTGGATATCCCCGAAGGGGCTTTCTACGACCAGATTCCAGGATATAATATCTATGTGGGGTATAAGAACAGGGATTCTGGAGGCCTCTTCGATGTGTTGATTTACAATTTCCAGAACGGATTTGATAATGCACAGATTATCTATGCCGACTCTGCGCACATGGAATTGACATCGGACAAGCAGCATCTGTATCTGCATCTTTATAATGGTGAGGAGTTTGAGAACCTGCGCTCACAGTCAGTTAGTCAGGAGAGTGTGCCTTACAGAAGAGAGAGTTTCGTGGAGAAGCATGCCTTGATAGAGTTTGATTCCAACTTTAACATGATGGATGAGGGTATCATGGACAATCAATCCATCAGTAAGAACATGGCACAACTGGAAGCAGATGCCGATTCTATGATGCAGGTGGTGGATAGTCTGGGTAGCATGAACTTCCATGATGTGGTAGATCGCGTATATCGACCTGTAGGTATGGAGCCAAAGTTGTTGATTAGGGGTGAGCTGAACACTTCAGAGGAAGTGGCGGAGGAAGAGGAAGAAAAAAAGGAATATATGACCAGCGCCAAGGATCTGACACACATTACATCAACTACTTTCGTGAATGTGGATAGTATCTATAACGTTTCCAGTCTGGATGACAGAGAGAAGTTTGTGGGAGATGCTTTTGCAGAAGTAGCGCAAGTGCAGAGTGACTGGATGAATAAGGATACGAACATGAAGATTGTGATTGGTAACATGCGTCGCCATCAGACGGCCTGGCATGAGAAGCTGACATTGTCGCTGGCCTGTATGATCTTCCTCTTTATTGGGGTAGCATTGGGTGGCATCATCCGTAAAGGAGGCTTGGGTATGCCTGTGGTGATTTCTGTCATTATCTTCATTTTCTATTATATAGTGAATAATACTGGATTCAAGATGGCCAGAGAAGGAAAGTGGTTGATATGGTCGGGCATGTGGCTGAGTACGGCAGTGCTGGCACCTATCGGGGCATTCTTAACTTATAAGAGCAACAATGATTCGGTGGTAATCAATATGGACCAAGTAACTGCTGCGGTGAAGAGATTCTTTGGCATCAGGAGCAAACGTAATTTAGTACGCAAGGATGTGATCATAGATGATCCGGATTATCCTACATTACCTGAGCGTTTAGAGGCCTTGAGTACAGAATGTGCTGACTATATGCTCCAGAAGAACCTGAAACATGCGCCCAACTACTACACGCTTTGGACCAGTACGGAAAATGATGTGGAGGCCGAGAACATTAATGATCGATTGGAAACATTGATAGAAGAAATGTCGAATACTCGTTCTGGTTACCTACTGAATGCACTGAACAGCTATCCTGTGTTATCGACCAACGCACATGTTAGGCCATTTAATAACCGTTGGCTGAATTTAGCTTGCGGAATATTTTTCCCTTTGGGATTATTTTTCTATATTCGTATCTGGATTTTCAGACTTCGATTACAGAAAGATCTGGAACGTGTGATAGAGGTTGATAATGAAGCAATTAACGTAGTTAATGGCATTTTGAAAGAATAAACTTATAGGATGACTATGGATAAAATAAAGTTGGATACAATAGAGGAAGCGGTAAAGGATTTTGCCAGAGGTGAGTTCGTGATCGTAGTGGATGATGAGGATAGGGAAAACGAGGGCGACTTGATAGTCGCTGCGGAGAAAATCACGCCTGAGCAGGTCAACTTTATGCTAAAGAATGCCAGGGGTGTACTTTGTGCACCTATTACCAACTCTCGTTGTAGGGAACTGGATCTTCCTCGTCAGGTATCTGACAATACCTCAGTACTGGGCACTCCTTTCACTGTGACTGTGGATAAGTTGGAAGGGTGTACAACGGGGGTATCTGCTAAAGACAGGGCTGCTACCATCCGTGCATTGGCAGATCCTGCTTCTACACCTAACACTTTTGGAAGACCAGGGCATGTGAACCCACTTTATGCACAAGATAAGGGCGTTCTTCGCAGGGCTGGTCATACAGAGGCCACCATAGACTTGGCTCGCTTGGCAGGACTCTATCCAGCAGGGGCGTTGATGGAAATCATGAACGAAGACGGTACCATGGCACGACTGCCTGAACTCCGTAGAATGGCTGATGAATGGGGCCTGAAACTCATCTCTATTCACGACTTGATAGCTTTCCGTTTGAAACAGGAATCTATGGTGGAAAAAGGCGACGAGGTAAGTATGCCTACAGCTTTTGGTGATTTTCGTCTGATACCATTCCGCCAGAAATCCAATGGATTAGAGCACATCGCACTTTTCAAAGGCACTTGGGAATCCGATGAACCTGTGCTGGTAAGGGTGCATTCTTCTTGTGCAACAGGAGACATCTTTGCCTCTAAGCGATGCGACTGTGGGGAACAGTTGCATAAGGCCATGCAGATGATAGATAAGGCAGGAAAAGGTGTGATCGTGTATCTGATTCAAGAGGGGCGTGGCATAGGATTGATGGATAAAATCAGGGCCTATAAGTTACAAGAAGAAGGTATGGATACCGTAGAGGCAAATCTGTGTCAAGGACACTTGGCGGATGAGCGCGATTACGGTGTGGGGGCTCAGATCTTACGAGAACTGGGGGTACATAAGATGCGCTTGATTACCAATAATCCTGTAAAGCGAGTGGGATTGGAAGCCTATGGTTTGCAAATTACAGAGAACGTGCCTATAGAGATAGCTCCAAATGAATACAACCAGCGCTATCTGCGTACGAAGAAAGAGCGCATGGGCCACAACCTTCATTTATAGAAATAGATAGTATTTATAATTCATAATTCATCATTGATATGAACCAGTTATCCAATCGTTTGAACAGCCTGTCTCCATCGGCTACGCTGGCGATGTCGCAGAAGAGTGCAGAACTGAAAGCACAAGGTGTAGATGTAATCAATCTGAGTGTGGGAGAACCTGATTTCAATACACCCGACCATATTAAGGAAGCTGCCAAGAAAGCTATAGATGAGAACTATTCCCGCTATTCTCCTGTTCCTGGTTATCCTGACCTTCGGAATGCCATTGTGAGAAAGTTGAAAAAGGAAAATGGTTTGGATTTCACAGCTGCACAGATCTCTTGTGGCAATGGTGCCAAGCAGTGTGTTTGCAATACAGTACTTGTCTTGGTAAATCCAGGGGATGAGGTGATCGTTCCTGCACCTTACTGGGTGAGTTATACCGAAATGGTGAAATTGGCAGAAGGAACTCCTGTCATTGTACATGCAGGGATAGAGCAAGATTTCAAGATCACTCCTAATCAATTGGAGGCTGCCATTACCCCTAAGACAAAAGCGCTGATTCTCTGTTCTCCTTCTAATCCTACAGGTTCTGTGTATAGTAAAGAAGAATTAGCAGGTCTGGCTGCTGTGCTGGTAAAACATCCTCAGGTGTTTGTCATTGCTGATGAAATCTATGAGCATATTAATTATGTGGGTAAACACGAGAGTATTGCCCAGTTTGTTGAGATTAGAGAGAGGGTAGTAATTATTAATGGTGTTTCCAAGGCATATGCGATGACGGGATGGCGTATAGGTTTCGTGGCAGGTGCAGAATGGATAGTAAAGGCTGTGAATAAGTTGCAAGGCCAATATACCTCAGGGCCTTGTTCTGTGTCTCAGAAAGCTGCTGAAGCTGCCTATAACGGACCTCAGGAACCTGTGGAGGAAATGCGGCAGGCATTTGAACGCAGACGAGATTTGATTGTAAAACTGACGAAGGAGGTGCCTGGTTTAGAAGTGAATGTTCCTGATGGTGCTTTCTATCTTTTCCCTAAATGCAGTTCTTTCTTTGGTAAATCATTTGGTACAAGGAGAATCAATAATGCGGATGACTTGGCAATGTATTTGCTAGAGGAAGGTCATGTGGCTTGTGTCAGTGGGGCTGCTTTTGGGGATCCCAACTGCTTCCGTATGAGTTATGCTACGAGTGATGAGAATATCGTTGAGGCGATACGTCGTATTAAGGAAGCTTTAGGGAAGTTGAAATAAGATTTTTGATGAAAATAATAAAGCCCGGCTTTAATGAGTCGGGCTTTTATTATTTTAGATGTGTGATTACTCTGGTAAAGAAATAGCCTCATTAGGGCATGCACCAGCGCAAGTGCCACATTCTACACAGCTATCAGGGTCGATCTCATAGTGAGAAGCACCTTCTGATATTGCTCCTACTGGACACTCATCTACGCAAGTTCCACAGGAAATACAATCGTCACTAATTACGTAAGCCATTTTATTAAGAATTTAATTGGTAAAAAATGCTCGACAAAAATACGTCTTTTATTCTTTCCTTGTATCGGTTTATAGGGTTAAATATTCAATTTATATATCTTCTAAATAAGTTTCAGTTGGAAAATTCAAGAGCAAACTCATTTTTTAAATCCAGAAGGGTATGATTCTTTTCTGCCATTTCTTGGAACCGTTCGGTCTTGGTAAAAGCTTTAGGCTGTTCTTTGCTTTCGTTGATAGTGATGTTAATCTCAAGAATGTCATTATGCAATGCTTTCTGTAAGTATTGTTTAATGTCTGGTAAAATGGTCTGGAAATCATTGGCAGCTAATTTGTTGTCCACCTTGAGTTCGATTTTCGTCTCATCGAGTAAATCGATTTGAGTATTAAGCATCTTCTTTGCCATTGCAACTTGTTCAATAGGCAGATTGTTGGCATATTGCTCCCATTTACTCTTCACGTCATTTAAACTGATTGGCTGTTTTTCCAAAGTAGTAGCTGAGCTGTTTTCTTTGGGCACCTGTACTGCTTCCTTTGAAGCGTCTTCTGAACGTTTTGTAATAGAAATACTCAAAGAGGAAATTTCTTTTACTTTCTTTACTTTGCGTTCTTCTGTTTTAATAGATTGTGGGTAATTGACTCCCACATTAGTTGCACCCTTCTCTGATGTTTTTTCTGAAGAAGGGACCGTTGGTGTCACTGGCTTATTGACAGTAGCTGTGGCATTGTTGGATGCCTGTTTGTTGAAAATGGGTTTTATCGTCGTCTTAGGGCTAAGCCCCCCCGACGGTTCTTCTTCACTGCCAGTAAGTTGTGCCAACTGTATGAGTGTCAGCTCCACCAAAAAGCGTTTATTCTTACTTAGTCGGTAACTTAAATCGCAGTCGTTGCAAAGTTTCATGGCTTTGTAAAGGAATGGCAACTGACATTTCTTGGCTTGTTCCTTATAGCGATCTCTGATGCTGGCACCAACTTCCAGGAGCGAAGTAGTGGCTTCGTCTTTACTGACAAGCACGTCACGGAAATGGGAACCTAATCCTGTAATGAAATTTCCTGCATCAAAACCTTTGTTGATGACATCGTTGAGTAATAGTAAACTCTCAGTTACTTTTCCCGCCAACAGATAGTCTGTCAGTTTGAAATAGTACTCATAATCCAGTACATTGAGGTTCTCTAAAACTTGCTGGTAGGTGATGTTCCCTTTGGTGAAACTTGTCACTTGATCAAAGATGGAAAGGGCATCACGCATGCCGCCATCGGCTTTTAAAGCAATGACATTCAGCGCTTCTGGCTCTGCATGAATGCCTTCTTTAGCGGCTACTCTTGCAAGATGTGCCACGATGTCTTCTACTCCTATGCGATTGAAATCGTATATCTGGCAACGTGACAAGATTGTGGATAATATCTTATGCTTTTCTGTGGTGGCCAAAATGAAGATGGCATGACGAGGTGGTTCTTCCAAAGTCTTCAAGAAGGCATTGAAGGCAGATGTGGAGAGCATGTGCACCTCGTCAATGATATAAACTTTATACTTTCCGATTTGAGGTGGTATATGGACTTGCTCTACTAATTGTCGGATGTTATCTACGGAATTATTTGACGCGGCATCCAATTCAAAAATGTTGAAAGAACGTTGCTCATTGAAGGCCTTGCATGATTCACATTCATTGCAGGCCTCTCCGTCTTCATGTGGATTCAGACAGTTGATAGTCTTGGCAAAGATACGTGCGCAAGTGGTTTTTCCAACGCCTCGCGGGCCACAGAATAAATAGGCTTGTGCCAGTTTCCCTGTTGCTATGGCGTTCTTAAGCGTAGTAGTCAATGCCTCTTGTCCCACAACGGACTCAAAAGTGGTGGGACGGTATTTTCGTGCGGATACGATATAATTCTCCATAAAAAGTGTCTTTTCTCATGCAAAAGTAACAAAAAAATCCTATCTTTGCAAACAATATTAAGTCAGAGTGCATGGACAAGTTTTCTTCTATTGTTCGATTCTTTGGGAGGTATAAGTATATTATTACACTTCTCATCTTTGGTGTAATCATCGTATTCCTCGATGAGAACAGCATTTTGCGTAGGATGGAGGTTGCCAATGAAGCTCGGAATACGCGTGATGAAATAGAAAAGTATCGCAAGGATTTTGAGGAAAGCACATTAAGACTGAATGAGCTTGATGCAGATTCCAATTCTATCGAACGAATTGCCCGTGAGAAATATCTGATGAAGAAGCCCAATGAGGATGTGTATGTTTTTGAGGAGGACTTAGTGAAATGAAACGATTGGTTCAACCGTTAATGCTCGTTGGCGCTGTGCTTGCATTGGTGGGAGTGGCATCTTATATCACACATTGGTCTCTTTCTCCTTATATATATACTATAGGCGCAACGATGGTGGCATTGGCGCAAATTAATTCTCCCATTAAGACAGATAATATCACTTTGAAGAGACTGCGTGCACAGCAGATCATCGGAGCTATCTTGCTTGTTGTAACGGGTGCGCTGATGTTTTTCATGCATCGGAACGAGTGGATTGTCTGTTTGTCTGTAGCTGCTCTTCTGGAACTTTATACAGCATTCAGAATACCTCAGCAGTTAGAAAAATAAATTTTCTAGTTAGAAAAATATTTTTTTCTAGTTAGCAAAAAAAATAATTGCCTTCCCTATTTATATTATATAATAAGGTATTCATTCGTTCATTTGGGTATTATTTTTACTTTTTTGCATATTTTCTTAAAAATTCCGGTAAAAATATTTTGTGGTTGTCTAAAAAGTGCTTACCTTTGCACCCGCTTTCCGAGAGTAACGGGAAGCGCGTCCAATAAAATGCTTACAATGA